>JBAUBR010000080.1:0-11122 GCA_049676965.1 Occallatibacter sp. | reverse complement strand
TGGGGGGGGGGCTGAACCGCTCATGCGTTGCCAGAATGTGACCACTTAGGCGAACCCTGATGGAGACAGTCCGCACGCTCCGAGAAGCCGGACCCAATACCAAAGTGTCAGCCGGCATCTCGCAATTCGTCCTTGCACGCGAGTTTCCCAACGCGCATACGTCCTTTCGTTGAGAAAGCGCCGCGTCCTGGAGATTTCTCTTTCGCCTTTTTGAAAAGTAGAGACGAACCCTGTGAACTGGTATCTTCCTCTTGCCAAGGGCCAGGTGAAACAGGGACCGAGTTACAAAAAAGAATTTAGAGGAGTTTCGCAACCGGATGGGCCCGCGACCGCAGTATGAAGATCAAACCCACTTCAGGTAAGCACATAGGTTGCCAATCGGATTATTGATAGTTAAATCTAATTTCTCTTGCCAATTGTGTAATTTAGTCGAGGTTTCCGCGGTTCCGCAATAGCCGGGCCGAAGGCTTCCCGTGCGAAGAACCAACAGTTTTTTCTCAGGGCAGTGTAGTTTTTACAGCCAGCTCCGCGAACTGCCTTAGCAGCAATTTGCCATTCGTAAAGGGCTGCTAACCTGCGTGGTCGCCGTCAGGAGCGATTCTCTGTCCAGCTGGAGGGCAGACTTCGAGATTCAAAAGGGCGCGGCACACTTCGGGAATAATGCCGGATTTCGGGCGCGAAAAGACGAAAAACTGCGCGGCCCGAAGTCTTTAAGTGGTCAGATTCTTGGGGAGCATGGGAGCATGATTCTTGTCTTCCTCGGCCGAAATCGGGCTGTTCTGCAAGGGCGTCGAGGGGGGCTGGGCGTGGCTGTCGGTCTCGCCACTGCGCCTTCGGTTCAGTTGGGTCGAGATCTCGAAATTCAAGACCGAGCCAATCAGGATGGCAAACAATTGCGTCGCCACCGCCTGCGCAAAGGATTCCCGGACATGCCAGAACCGCTCAAAGGCCTGCTGTGCGCCGGCAAACGTAAGCGTCGAAGCGGTCAACCCAATGGACGAAGAGGCGAAGTAAGAGAGGTATTTCTTTGCCAGAGACAAGCCGGAGCGCCGTCGGTCGACGAATGCCCATGCATTGCCGAAGATGTAGTTCGTGACGTTGACAAGCAGCGTTGCCAGCGCCGAGATGCGCCAATCCAGTACTCCGAGCAACCAGGCAAGAACCAAGAAAGCGCAAAGATTGACCACCGTTCCGAATCCGCCCACCAGCGCAAACTTGATCAGCCGGACCGATTTGTAGCGGCTTACCGAGGAGAGCCGCCAGATCTGTGCGAGGAACTGAAGAACGACCTTGGACGACATCTTCGATTCGCCGACCGCGCGCTCACGAAACGTGTACGGGATTTCGACGACACTCGAGGGCCCCAGCCGGGCAATGATTTCGAGCAGGATTTTGAAGCCGCGCACGTCGAGCTGGCGATGAATGCGATCGAAATCAGCTCGCCGCAGCATGAAGTATCCCGACATGGGGTCTGTCAGTTCGACACCCACAAAACTCTGCGCCAGCCTCGTGGCGAACCAGGATTGGAATCGCCGTATTCCCCTCCACTCGCCCATTCCTCCGCCTTCGGCGTAGCGGCTGCCGACCACGATTTCGGCGCCGGCATCCAGCGCTTCGATCATTTCTGGCAGGATTTTGGGATCATGCTGGAGGTCGGCATCGATCACGCCCACGTACTCGCCGGACGACGCCAGGAATCCTTCCATCACAGCCGGGCTCAGGCCGCGATCCGCGGTGCGCCGAAGGACCCGGATCTGCGGACTTCGTGCGCCCAATTCCTCGGCAACGGCCCAGGTGCGATCGGGCGAATCGTCGTCGGCAATGAGTAATTCATAGTCGATTCCCGACAAAGCTCTATCCACTTGAAGTGCGAGGGTGGGCACATTCTCTGCTTCGTTATAGGTCGGGGAGACAATCGCAACTTTCACAGGCTTCCCAGCCCTCCGGAGGGTGCCGCTCTGGCGGCACCTACAAGTGTTCGCCTCCTTGCGGAATCTGTCTACCCCCGAAAAGTATTAAGCGCGCGAACATGAACTGGCACGGACACGCCGCCGTCAGTTGCCATGAGTTCCGCTTTGAGGGTGAGAAGGCCGCTGGCCGCACCGGGATCAACGGAGAAATAAGTCTCCTATTTTGCTGGTCTTGCGTTCAGGCGTCGTGGCCGAATAGGCGATGACGGCGGAAAGGACATCTCGTTTATTGGATCGATCTTTTGGAAATCCTGGTGGGGGGGACGAACAAGACTCGCGGAACTAGGAATTCCTGCCAACATATTCCCTGGCTGATTCGTTTGTCCTTTGCGCATACCAATCTACAGTAGTTTTAGCGATTCGCTCCGAGGCGCGGCCATCCCATAGTGGAGGAACGCCGGAAGATTTCCGGTCTCCGCTCAGGATCCTTTTTACTTCTTCCTCCAAGCGATTCAGGTCGCGGCCCACCAAAACGTTCGTTCCAACTGTCACGGTTACCGGCCGCTCCGTATTTTCCCGCATCGTGATGCAGGGTACGCCCAGGTATGTGGTCTCTTCCTGTATGCCGCCTGAGTCTGTAATCACCACGGTGGCCCTTGCCTGGAGGCCGAGGAAACCCAGATAAGACAGGGGCTCAGTGAAGCGCACTCCGCTGCCTTCCGCGGCGTCCAACCCGAAGTCGGCGATTCTTTGTCGGGTTCGCGGATGGATGGGGAAGACGATCGGCAATTCCCGGCCAATCCTCTGCAAGGTGACGAGCAGCCGAGATAGGAATTCCGGATCGTCCACGTTCGAGGGCCGGTGCATCGTTACCAAGGCGAATCGCTCAGAGACATCGAGCGGCAATCCGGTCTCCGCCAAAGGAAGCAGGCGGATGAGGCTGTCGATCATGACGTTCCCAACCATATGGATCTTGTGCTCAGGCACACCCTCGCGGACTAGGTTGGCGTTGCCATCCGCGGAAGGCGTAAATAGCAGTTCGGCAAGCTGATCCGTGAGCAGGCGGTTGATCTCTTCCGGCATCGTCCGGTCGAACGAGCGCAGCCCTGCCTCCACGTGCGCAACCGGAATCAGCAGCTTCGCACACACCAGGGCAGCGGCAATTGTCGAGTTGACATCGCCGTACACGACCACCAGATCGGGTCTTCTCTCCAGCACGGCAGCTTCAAATCGCGCCATGATGGCGGCCGTCTGTTGCGCATGGCTTCCGGAGCCAACCTGGAGATTGACATCGGGCGCGGGAATGCCCAGTTCGCCAAAGAAGACTTCCGACATGTTGGCGTCGTAATGCTGGCCGGTATGAACCACCGATTGCCGAACTTCGGGAAAGTGATTCAAGGCCAGGACAACCGGCGCTGCCTTCATAAAGTTCGGGCGAGCTCCAACAACGTGAACGATGTCCAAACGGCCCTCCCGTTTCGAGTCTATACGGAGCCGTTGTCAGTGTCTTGAACCTCGCACGATCGGCATTCCTGTCGCGTCGGCAAAGACGCGCCAACGATGCGTCACCGAGTCAGTCGATTTATAGACGGAAGCCACCGGCGGCCTGGATCGCCTGCCCGTTGATCCACGCCGAGTCGTCGGAGGCGAGCAGGGCGACTGCGGTCGCGATGTCCTGGGGTTGGCCGATGCGGCCGAACGGGGTGCGCGACGCGGAGACCTTTTCGAAGTCGCTGCCGATGAAGCCGGCGGCGTGAACGCCTTCGGTTTCAACCATGCCGGGACTCAGCGAGTTGACGCGGATCTTCTTCGGCCCAAGCTCCTGCGCCAGCGCGGCGCTGATCGAGTCCACCGCACCCTTGGTAGCGCTGTAAACCGCTCCGCCGCCAATACCATCCGCCGCCACCGAGCTGATGTTGACGATGCTGCCGCCCGCCGGGTTGAACTTTGCCACCGCGGCCTGCGTTACCAGCAGCAATCCCAGCACGTTGACGTTGAACTGCTTGTGGAAGTGATCGGGCGTGATCTGCTCGAGGGGGCCAAACTCGTAAATGCCCGCGTTGTTCACCAGAATGTCGATCGGCCCAAGTTCGCGTGCAACCTTCTCGACCAACGGGCCGATAGAATCGGGATCGGCCACATTCGCCTGCACGGCGACGGCCTTGCCGCCGGCCTTTTTGATTTCACCTACCAGCTTTTCCGCGGCTGCCTTGCTGCCCGAGTAGTTGACCGCGACCGCCGCGCCGCGCGAAGCCAGCTCGCGGGCGACTTGCGCGCCGATGCCCTTGGATGCGCCCGTAACCAGCGCCACTTTGCCTTGAAGGTTGCTCATATTTCGCTCCATCTTCGAAATGACATCACTTCGACATTTCGATAACTGTCGAATTGATTAACGGAGACGGGAATTGGATTCAGGAGGTTTGTGGAAATTCTTGATCGGGGGACCTCAGCGGCCCGGGCAGGAGTCGCGCTCGAGAGCGGCGAGGCCGCCAGCCAGCGACTCCAGAACTCCTCGCCGCAGCGTGAGAAAGTGGAATTTGCCTTCGCGCCGCACATCGATCAGACCAGCCGCTTCAAGCTCTTTGACGTGGTGGGATAATGTAGCGGCGGAGATAGGCAGCGCCGCGCGCGCCTCGGCGCAGCCCAGCGGGCAGTCGGCTTGAGCGATCCGCTCCAGCAACTCGAAGCGGCGCGGATCGGCGAGAGCCTTCAGGATCGCAGACCGCCGGGCGCGAGTGAGGCGAACTGGTCTGACAGGGATTTCACCGCTCGATCTCGCTGCACGCATGGTGCGATTCTACCGTCTATCGGATTGAGGCGGCTATGGGAACCTGCTGTGCAATTGCATCGTATAAAAGAATCGAGCAGGATTTCCTACGAGCCGCAATACCGGTCGGTCCAGGAGACCGCAAGGTTGAGAATCCTATATCTATCGGAGGTGCACCGATCGTGTCCTCACGTCCACTGAGTTTCGGATTGGGGTTGGCCGTTGGGTTCGTCACAACCCTTTGCCTGACGATCGGGATTCCTGCGAGAGCCGCGTCTCCGCTGGCTGACGGCGCAGTGCAGGCCGGGACGCACGACCCAGGTGTGGCGAGGGTTGCGGACGCCGGAATGGCGCACATGTCGGGGCACATGTATCTGACCACTCTGAGGCCTCGCCAGGCTGGCGACCAGCGGAAGGCGGATTCGATTGTGGCGGCAGCGAAGGAAGCGATGGCGCCCTACCAGGACTACCGCAAGGCACTCGCCGACGGATATCGAATCTTTCTTCCCAACGTGCCGCAGCCGATGTATCACTTTACGAAGCCCGAAAACGGACGCGAGGCACGGTGGCGCTTCGATCCGTTGAAGCCGACCTCGCTGCTCTACAGAAAGACTTCCGATGGTTACAAGCTCATCGGAGCGATGTACACGGATCGAGTGGACGCCAACGAGGACGAGTTGAACGACCGGATTCCGCTGAGCATTGCGCGCTGGCACCAGCATACGAACTTCTGCAAGGCGCCGGCGGGACAAAAGGCCTTGTATTTCGGCCCCGATGCGAAGTATGGGCTGATGGGTTCGATCCACACACGAGAAGACTGTGAGGCAGCGGGCGGGGTGTTCTTCCCCCACATCTTCGGCTGGATGGTGCATGTCTATCCCTATGAGACCGACCCGGCGAAAATCTGGTCCATCGATGACGACGACCAGGGGCACGACAACATGGATCACTCGGCGATGCCGGGGATGAAGATGAATTGAGAATTTGGTTGCGCTCACCACGGCCGTTCACGTCCCTCCGCGGCGCAAAGGATAAAAGAGTGCATCTCCGCTCTGGTCCAGACATCTTGATAGGATCAAGAGAACCCAGGCGCGAATGGGTCGAGGTCAGCTGTGGCTACCCTGGAGATCACCTTCCTGCAAAGTCAACTCGAAGAGCGCAAGCAGCGGCTTGAACGCGCCATCGCGCAGAAACCGCAAAACGGCGATCTGGCTACTCTGCTGTTTGAGGTGGATTCAGCGCTGGAACGAATGGACAAAGGCACATACGGCATCTGCGAGGAGTGTCACGAGCCGGTCGAGCAGGCCCGTTTATTGGCTAACCCCCTGGTGCGCTATTGCCTGGACCATCTGTCCGAGCTGCAACGCGCCGCGCTTCAGCGCGACCTCGATCTCGCCGCCGAGGTGCAACGCAGATTATTGCCCCAGGCCAACCTCATCGCCGGCGATTGGCACACCAGTTATTACTACGCACCTCACGGCCCGGTCAGCGGCGACTACTGCGACCTGATCCCGTACGACGGCCAGCTCTTCTTTGTCCTTGGCGATGTTTCCGGCAAAGGCGTGGCCGCTTCCATGCTGATGGCGCAGCTCCACGCCCTGTTCCGCAGCCTGATCGGCCTGGGGCTGCCGCTGAGTCAGATGATCCGCCAGGCTAACCGCGTCCTCTGCGAAAGCGCTCTGGCCGGGCAATATGCCACTCTCGTCTGTGGGATCGCGAACCCCGATGGAGATGTGGAGATTCACAACGCCGGCCATCTGCCCGCGATCGCCGTCCAGCGCGCCGGCCCGCTGCACGTTGAATCCATGGGATTCCCGCTCGGGATGTTTCTGGAGGGTGAGTTCTCTGCCGCGCGCCTCAAACTGGAGGCCGGCGGCACGCTTTTCCTCTATAGCGACGGTCTCTCCGAGGCCAGTTGCGCCTCGGGCGAAGAATACGGCGTCGAACGCATTACTCGCGTCGTGCACGGCCAAGTGGAGCAGCAACCAGCCGGGCTGCTCGCCGCCTGCCTCGATGACCTGCGAGCCTTCGCCGACACTCCGCACTTCGACGACCTGACCCTGCTCGCCATCCAGCGGCGGCTTTGAGATACGCTGAAACGCCGGCCGGCAGTAGATGCCGTCCCCTCCGGCGGCGACGACCGTTATTGAGCCTACGCCGGCTTGTCGGCGATGGCCAGCAGGGTTTGGAACTGCGGGGTTTCGGTTTCCTTGTGCACGATTGAGGTCTGCACATTCCTGAAGCCGGCTCTTTCCAGCATCGCTTCCAGCTCTGCTTCGCCGAAGCCGAGCCACTCGTCGGCATAGAGTTCGCGGGCCTCTTCGAAGCGATGCTGTATCAGATCGAGAATGACTACGCGGCCGCCGGGAGAGAGAATCCTCCACGTTTCGGCGATGGCGCGCTCGGGATGCAATGCGTGGTGCAGCGATTGCGAGAAGAAGACCAGGTCGACGGCGCCGGCTTTGATGGGAACTTCTTCCATGTCGCCGAGCCGGAATTCGATGTTTTTGACGCCGTTTTTGCACGCCTGCTCGCGGCCCACTTCGATCATCTTTGTCGAGTTGTCGACTGCTATTACGCGCACGGCTCTCTGGGAAAGTAAGAGAGCGAAGCTCCCCTCGCCGGCGCCCAGGTCGGCGATGGTCATGGGCGGCATTATGCGCAGTAGCGCTTCGGCTACGCCCTTCCACGATTTTCCGGGAACGTAGTCGCGGCCGAGGCGCCCGGCCACGCTGTCAAAGAATGAGCGCATCTTGTCCTGGCGCTTCTTGACCACGCGGAGCATGGCGGCATGATCGCGTTTGGCCTCGGGGATCTCTTCGCGCGCCTTTCCAAGCAGATCCTCGACGATACCGCTTCTCGATTTGAGACGGTAGAGGCTATTTTTTCCGGCGCGACGGTCTTCCACCAGCCCGGCCTGCTTCAATTGCGACAGGTGCGTGGAGATGGTGCTCTGGCCCATCGCCAGGATCTCCTGGAGCTCGGCCACGGAAAGCTCTTCGGCGCGCAAAAGCAGTAAAATGCGCAGCCGCCTGGGGTCGGCCACCACGCGCAGGATTTTAATAATTGACGGCATCGCGATTTTCTGATACATATCAATATATCACGATTTAACGATACGAAGGAGAATCCCCCACATGGCAGCTTCAACCCTCGAAATCGCAGCCGCCGACTACAAGGTCGCCGATCTTTCGCTGGCCGACTGGGGCCGCAAGGAGATCACCATCGCCGAGCAGGAGATGCCCGGCCTGATGTCGATCCGCAACAAGTATGCGGCCGAGAAGCCGCTCAATGGCGTGCGCGTGACCGGTTCGCTGCACATGACAATTCAGACGGCGGTGCTCATCGAGACGCTGAAGAGCCTGGGCGCCGAGGTGCGCTGGGCGAGCTGCAATATTTTTTCTACACAGGATCACGCCGCCGCCGCCATCGCTGCCTCCGGCGTCCCAGTATTCGCTTGGAAGGGCGAATCGCTCGAGGACTATTGGTGGTGCACATACCAGGCACTCAGCCACAAGGACGGCAAAGGCCCGCAACTGGTGGTCGATGACGGCGGCGACGTGACGTTGCTCATCCACAAGGGTTACGAGCTCGAAGAGGGCGACAAGTGGGTGCACTCGGCGTCGTCGAATCACGAGGAGCAGGTGATCAAGGACCTGCTCAAGAAGGTCCACGCCGAAGATCCCAAGCACTGGTACAAGATCGCCAAGGAGTGGCGCGGCGTTTCCGAAGAGACGACCACCGGCGTGCACCGGCTCTACAAGATGAAGGAGCAGGGCAAGCTGCTGGTGCCGGCGATCAACGTCAACGATTCGGTCACGAAGTCGAAGTTCGACAACCTCTACGGCTGCCGCGAGTCGCTGGCCGACGGCATCAAGCGCGCGACCGATGTTATGGTGGCGGGCAAGGTCGCAGTCATCTGCGGCTACGGCGACGTGGGCAAGGGCTCGTCGCACTCACTGCGCGGCATGGGCGCGCGCGTCATCGTCACCGAGATCGACCCCATCAACGCGCTGCAGGCGGCGATGGAAGGCTTTGAAGTCACGACCATCGAAGACACGCTGGGCCGCGGCGACATCTACGTCACCTGCACCGGCAACGTGGACATCATCACGCTCGAGCACATGAAGAAGATGAAGGACCAGGCCATCGTCTGCAACATCGGCCACTTCGACAACGAGATTCAAATGGACCGGCTCAACACGGAGCCAGGCGTCGAGAAGCTCAACATCAAGCCGCAGGTCGATAAGTACACGTTCCCGGGCGGTCCGGGTAAGGCCGGGCACAGCATCTTCATCCTCGCCGAAGGCCGCCTCGTCAATCTCGGCTGCGCCACCGGTCATCCTAGTTTTGTGATGTCGAACAGCTTCGCCAACCAGACGCTGGCGCAGATCGATTTGTGGAAGAACAAGGACACTTACAAGATCGACGTGTACACGCTGCCCAAGAAGCTCGATGAAGAGGTCGCGCGACTGCATCTCGAAAAGATCGGCGTGAAGCTCACAACGCTAACTCCCAAGCAGGCCGACTACCTCGGCGTGCCGGTGGAAGGGCCGTATAAGGCGGAGATTTATCGGTACTAAACGTAAGTGGTCAGTGATCAGGGGTCAGTGGTCAGTAACTCCTAAGCTGCGAAGATTTCGGGGCTCTCGAGGGAACTTTAGGAAGTCGGATCCGGGGCTTGCAGATTTCTTCCACTCACCACTCGCCACTGACCACTGACCACTGACCACTGGACGCACTCGTATGGATACACCAAGTTTCTCCTTCGAGTTGTTCCCGCCGCGCACCCCTGAAGCTGCGGCCAAGCTGCCCGCCGTGATCCGCCAGTTAGCCGCCGTGCAGCCGAATTACTTCTCCGTTACCCACGGCGCGTGCGGCTCCGGCCAGGACGGCACCTACGAGACGCTGCTGACGGTGATTGAGCACGCCGGTGTTGAAGCCGTCCCGCACCTGACCTGCGTCGGCTCTACGCGCGCCAACATTGCCGCCCATCTCGATCGCTACCGAGAGGCGGGCGTGAAACGCATTGTTGCGCTGCGCGGCGATCTGCCGGCGACGGCCATGAGCGCGGCGGCGCCAGGCGAGTTTCACTACGCCAACGAGCTCGTGAGCTTCATCCGCGAGACGCATGGCGATTTCTTCACAATCGAAGTGGCCGCATACCCTGAGATGCATCCGCAGGCGCCGAGCCCCGGCGCGGACTTCGACAACTTTCGCCGCAAGGTGGAGGCGGGCGCGAACGGCGCGCTGACGCAGTTGTTCTACAACGCCGACGTCTACTTCGACTTCATGGAGCGCTGTGCGAAGGCCGGCATCGGCATCCCCGTCGTGCCCGGCATCATGCCCATCACGGCCTACGCCAACGCGCTGCGCTTCTGCACGGGCTGCGGCGCCGACCTGCCGCGCTGGATTCGCCTGCGCCTGGAAGAGCTGCAGAACGATAAGCCCGCGCTGTTCGACTTCGGCCTCGGCGTAGTTACTCGCCTCTGTGAGACGCTGCTGCGCAACGGCGCGCCCGGCCTGCACTTCTACACCATCAACCAGGCTGAGGCCACGCTGCGCCTGTGGAAGAACCTGGCGCTGAGTGTACCAGCGTTTTAGGAGAGCAGTTCATAGTTCACAGTTCGGTTTAGCTTCTTTTTGCGGGCGAAGATCCTCTGCCACGCACGCCACACCGCAGAGTGCATCAGCCGCGTCTGCTCGGCTTTGAGGGCGGTGTAGGACCGCTGCACGTAGTCGTCGAACTCCGGAGGCCAGCCGATCGTCGACCGCCGCTCGGAGTAGTCTCCTTCGGACCATTTCGACAGCACCGCCTTGTAGCCCACCACGTGCGTGACAAAATCGAGAAGGCACTGCGGCATCTCCTGTTCGACGATGAGATAGGCCTTCCCGATGATGATCTTCTCGCGAATATCGTTCAGAGGCATGAAGATTGTGGTCATCCACAACACCCACTCCTTCAATTGCGAATCGAGAATGGGCTCGCTCTGCTCCTTGCCTTGCTTAGTGAGCAGCGAGCGGTAAGCGATGTTGCCCGCCTGCGACGCGACATAGAGCGGTCCATAGAATTCGTTCAGGCGCTTGTTCACCAGGCGCAGCTTGTCGCGCCGCCGCGCCAGCATGCGCGCGCTGAAGAATGCCACCAGATAGCCGGCGAACGCGAGAATGATGGTCAGGATGGTCGCGTTCTGCAGCCACGCGGGCAGCGGAACAACAGAAGGATCGGGAGCTTGCATCGTCCCGGAGTATGAACGTCAACAGGATGGCCAGACAGTGGCGCGGATCACGTTGCAAGGATCGCGCCCCAGATTGGCACTCTAACAGCCTGTGGTGTAACCGGCCGTTTTCAGCCCGGTCGGCAGTTAACTGCCTGAACGAGAAATCCATTGGTCAGAACGAAAACTCGGCCCGTACAGCTTTGAATCGGGCTTGCTGGCCGGTA
>JBAUBR010000079.1:0-6195 GCA_049676965.1 Occallatibacter sp. | reverse complement strand
GGCTCGACCTTGTCCCACCTTTGGCCGACCGGTTCATCGGCGGGGCAGCCCCCATCGATTACGGCCCGGTACTTCTCCTCATGCCCTTCGGATTCCACCTCGCGATGGACACCCTGCCCTCCGCAGTTCCAACTTCGCTCTGCGGCCAGCGAGTCGTTACTCCCGCTTTTGGATATGGCGCCCCTCATCTGAGCACCAGAGGGACTTCAACCCTCCTGAACAATGCGCTGCGCAGCGCACACTACGGCACAGTCCGACTTCTCCAGCACGTGCATGTCCGCCGTTCGGCATGAGGCCTTCGCGGACCGGCCTTCGCCAAGTGGTGAAGGCGCACTGGAGATCTCCCGGTTCTCATGCATGTTGTTTCTCAGCGTGCGCGGGCTCTCACGACTACGCAGGACCGGACAGTCACTCGCGGATAACGCGACTGCCGTTTTGCCTTCCTCCTGCTCACTAGGGAGTCGGCATCCTGATCTGCGATTTTTCGAAGCTCAATCACCCCGCCCACCGATGCCTCCGGCCTACGCTTCACGGAACACCTCGCGATGTCCCATGCAAAACTAGAGGTCAGGATGGAGTCGCTACTTCCTTTCCTGCAGGGGACTTGCACCCCCTACAACATGCCGGTTTATCCCGGCGCACGGTGCGTCATCGCCAGCTCGCTCTTCGAATCGGACTTGAGTTCTACCCGAATGTTTGCCACGCGCTCTTGCTGGCAAAACTCCAGCCCGCCCTAGGATTAGGATCTTGCTACTGGAAGAGGGGTTATTCGCGGACGCTTTTGGAGCTTGAGCGGCGCTTCAGCACGGAGCAGGCTTGCCGGGAGTAAATCGACGATCCCCGCTGGCTGGACGGATTCCGTTCTCCTCGATGTGAAGCAGGCAAGAGTTGGGCGCTGCAGTCTGGTCGTGTACAGTGCGCCGGCGCAGCTACCAGGTCTCGATGACCACGGGCACCGTGTTGCAGGATACGCGAACGCCACTGATTGTGTGGTGTGGCAGAACCGCTCCTTAGTCCGCGCTGCGATTGCACTCCACGACCATGAATTCAGTCCACGCTTTCGCGTCTTCAGACTTTTCACCGCACCAAGTGAAATGCGTCTTGGAGATATTTGTGTAGGTTGCGCGCGTAAGGGGCCACTGCGCCCCACGCTCGGACTTAAAGGAATAGCTGACGGACTGGCCGTCGAAACTGGCTCCGCCGAACTGTTCCGACGTGAGGTCCGTCCATGTTCCCTCCAAAGCATTTAGCCACTTGATGTTCCAAACCTGCTTGGCAGAGTCGTAGATTCGAAAATTCATGCCGAGCACAATCAGTTCTCCGGACTGGCCAATCATCCTGTATTCGTCTGCGATCGCATAGCCGTTGAGGATGTAGCGGCCCAACCACGTTCCATGAAACACCAGCGACTCCTCGTTGGCCGATTTAAACTTGGCGTCGAAGCGCCATCGGCCAATGAGAAAGGCAAATCGAGAGAGTTCTGCAGGCGCATTGGGGTTGGGCCTGTCAACTTTCTGTTGGTTTTGCTTCATAGGACGATCCTCCGTAGCAGCTACTCCCGGCACCTTGGGCCCAATCAGCAGTGACAATGCCGTGAGCAGCACGCTGCGGCGCGTTGCGTTCCAGTCGGCATTCCTCGCCGATCGAGACTGTACGCGCAGAGCGGTCGGCTACTTCATCGGCGAAAAATCCGTCGGCCGCATGTACACGACGTCTATTTTTTCCACCGTTTTGTTGGCCTGCTCAGATTTAATCACCTCTTGAAACTCTGGGTCGGCCCGCATAGCGTCCCAGTTCTTTTTCGCTTCCTCCCGGCTGGAATGAGCCACGATGAAAATGAAGTCGTTGTCCCAACCGGGAGTGTCCTCGGCCACCCAGTAACCCACAATATTCAGACCATGTTTGGCGAGTAGCTTTGAAGTCGTGTCGCGAAACCGTGACTCCAGTGCCTCCGCTTTCCCCGGCTCGGTATGGTAAATGTGCATCTCGAAAACGCGATTGCTATCGGCCCTTACTTGAGTCACGTGCACCCAGCGCGCAGTCATGAGCGATCCAGCGACAAAGGAAAACAAAACGATGGCGCAAATACTCCATCCTCCAGTCTTCCAACCTTCTAGTTGCCAGCGATTGAGTGTCATGGAAGTCTCCCTTTTTCATCTCAAGATTCATTGGAATTCGGTTTCAGAACACCGAATGCCGCCGGCGTCAACAGTACCGACAGGGGTCCCAGTGTTAGAAATCCGAACTCATACCACCACGGCACAGGTATGGCGCAAGCCTTGGCGATAATCTGGACGGCCACAGTAATCATCACGAAGAGGGCGAGGAAGACCGCTGTGCCAAAGCGAATTCGCGCAGCGGCACACCCGCCAATTGACGTGAATGCGAGAAACACAATCGGTGCCAGAACGAGGAAGGCCGTTGGCTCAGGCGCAAACAACTTCGCGATCATGAAATCCGCAGCGAGTTTGAGCGTTCCCATGACGGCGTATACGCCCACAGCGGTAGTCACGCTGATAAGCCAATCTCCATTTCGCAATGACGATCCCATGATGAACGGGATGGAACGACAGGCCTGGCCCCAGAACCATCGCGTAGCGGCGGATGCCGACGTAGCTTCGGCGCGAAGGTTGTATTCCTCAATAAGGTCGCCTAACAGGGCCCCTCGATATTGGACCGGAAGGACGATCTGAAAAAGCCGGCAAGCGAAATCCGGCGGCGAATACCGACTCATATCGCCTCCCAGCGGCCTTTTGAGTGGGCGGTCATGCTATGCAAGGTTTGTTCGGATATCTGTAGCGCGCGCTTGCCCGCGGCCTCCACTCGAAACAGCCGTTTGGCCCGACCACCCCGCTCCGGCGTCGGGTCGCCGGTGGATGAACTGACGTACCCTTTCGCTTCGAGACGCTCCAATGTTGCATACACCGCGCCGATGGAGATATTGCGCCCGGTCCGTTCTTCAATTTCGCGCCGCACAATCATTCCGTGCGCAATTCCTTCCAGGCGGACCAGTGCCAGAAGGATGATGTGCTCCAGCGACCCGAGAAGTTCTCCTCTTTTCATTTCTTTTATAATATAGAACAAATGAGATGAGCGGTCAACAACGAAAATCATGGCTAGATTTGGGATGGCCCATGGGGCATGAGGACACTTTCACGCTCATTCGCTACGCAGGGGACAGGATTGGAACAGTCGGCTGCGGAGCCGATGCCTTTCCAACCCCCAACTTAGTCAGCGTCAGCACTGTAATGTCGTCATCCTGGCCGAAGCCGATTGCGGCTTCCGAGACTTGGTCGGCATTCGGCCTACTAGTGAAGAGCGTATGCAGCCGCTCGAAGCCGTACAATTCGCCCGTTGCGTTGCGCGCCTCCAGCAGCCCATCGGTGTAGAGCGCCAGATGGTCCCCCTCTTTTAGCTGAATATGGATATCCTCGTAGACAACTTCCGCACTTATGCCGAGCGGAAGAGCTCCCGGTAGCTCCAACTCCTGTTCATTTACGAAGGGGGAGAGATGCCCCGCGCTTGCCAAGGTGCATCTGCCCCGCGGATCCAGACGCAATGCAAGCGCTGTGGCGAGGGCCCCATGCAATCTTCCTGCCAAGCGATCGTTAAGCTCTTCCAGCAGCTTGCCCGGCTCGGGAAAGATGTGAGCCAACGCGCGCACCATGCCGACAATGAGCGCCACAGCCATCGCCGCCTTCAGCCCCTTGCCGCTCACGTCGCCCAACACGATCAGCGTCGCGTCGTCTTTGAGAGCGATGACCTGGAAGAAGTCTCCGCCCACTTCGCTGGCCGGCTTGTACGAGCTGGTCAGCGCGTAACCTGGAGTTTTCGGCTGCTGCTCCGGGATCAGCACCTGCTGCAGTTCACGCGCGCTCTTAAACTCCTGCTCCACGGCGATCTGCCGCCGGTGCTCATCTCGCGAATTGCGATATACGGCAAAGGCTATGGCGAATAACAGCAGAGAGGCCGTGAAGGTCTGCGGTGACACAACAGCGCCGTTGACGATGAACACGGGGTTCAGCAAAAGATTCACCAGCCTGCCGGCGGCGATAAATCGATTGCTCTGGCTGGCGATCTGCTGAGTCACGGGGACAATAACCAAGAGCAGTTCAGAGAATGCCACCACCCAGCGCTCAATGGGGAGACGCCTGCGGCGGAAAACTGCCCACAGCACAATCGGTATGGGCGCCAACTGTTCGAGGCCGAAGATCGCGGTCATTGCCCAATCCACACCTTGCATGCGCGCAACCCACGGACCGGAGGCCATCTGCACCGTATAGATTGCAACGCTGTCGATGGCGCAAATAACGAAGGCCAGAATCGTCATCGCGCGAATCCCTCGGCGAACCAGCGGAATCTCATCGAGCCGCAGCAGCAGCACCAGAATGTACCAGGTGCCGGCGTTAATGACAGCGAAAAGAGGTTGGGTAAGATCAATGGAAACGACAAAGGGGACCTGGAAGCGGAAAACCTCAAGAGATTCGCAGATCACGACGCTGATATAAGAAGCCGCAACCCAAAACAGCAGCCACTGCTCGCGGTTGCGGAGCCACGCAACCAGGGCAATGAGCCCGACAAACAGATAAAACGCGTCGAGAAGTATCCGCGCCTGGATGCGAATCAGCCAGCGGGAGGTGTTGGCGGCTTTGAGCGCGCCAATGGCGCCGGGACTGCCGATAAATGGGGTGCTCGGGAAGCCGCCGGCGACATCGGAGTCGTTGGAACTGAGCGCGGCCTTCCACACGCGTATGGCGAGAACCCCCGAGCGCGCCTGGCCCAGGCCCATCGTTTCAGGAGCCGGCAGGTAATACCAGACTGGATGGGGAGGCAACTTGCCGATTGCGCCGTAGAGCTCGCCATTCCAGTAGACTTCGCAGGCATCGGAAACCTGCGGCAGGTAGAGCGCTACGTCAGGAGACGCGCCGGGGGCAAGCGTAATCGTAATGCGCTTCCGGTACCACGCGTAGCCGGTATAGCCTTTGTGTCCCTGCAGACCCCACGGCTTGCCGGCAGTAATTTGCTCCCAGCCGTCTTGCCCGGCCGCGTCGTTCGTCTCCGGCTTCGCCCAGGCAACGTTGTCGCCCAGATGAAACTGCCAGAGGCCGTCGAGCGAAACAGCACCCTTGCCTAGCCCATCCGCAATAAATGGCGCCCCGGTAGAGTCTGCCTTGGCCTGGGCGCGGAACACAGTCGCGCAGAAGACCAGTGCCCCAATCGCAAAGAGAGTTCGAATCAATCGACCACCGGGGAGCATGCAGCTAGCATAGCCGAGGACCGCAGCTTCGTTGATATCGACGACCAGTTTTGAACCAAGCAGGCGCGAGACGTGACCGAGCGCATATTCGGCAAAGCTGGCTGACCGGTACCGCAGCCTGTAACCGACTAGATACTCGACGATGATCTCGGCAACAGTCCGAATGCGATTCTGACGGACTTCCTTGACGTTGTTGTACCCGGCTTCGAGTTCCCGCCTGCGCTCCTGCTCTGCGCTCTTGGCGATGGTTTTGGATGTTGACTTGGACGACTCCCGGACCAGTTGGCCGGCAAAAAAGAAACTGTACCACCAGACATTTCCTCGTTTGAAAAGCGACATATTCCACTCCTGTCTCTCGGTTTGGCGCGCCGGTGCACCGGAGCGCGACTGAAGATTCAGGCGCGGACGAAATTCGATCAAATTCAGGTCGCCGGGAGGCCAGAGAGGAACCTGGCCGAGAGGCTTCAGATTGGAGGCTGGGAGTCGGCTGAGGAGGGGAGCAACAACTAAGCTCGATTGCTATGGATTAGCACTCGATTTTGAAGGAGCAGGTGCACAAAAGTCTTCACAGTTGGCACTTTTGGGGGGATTTCTGCTCATTCTTAGCTTGCTAAGTTGTTGATTTTATTGGCTCCTCAGGTAGGACTCGAACCTACAACCCTTCGGTTAACAGCCGAATGCTCTGCCATTGAGCTACTGAGGAGTGTCGAGCGCGGAAATATCCACTACCAAGTTAGCAGAGCCAACCCGACGCGTCAAAGCGCGCCGCAACGGCGCGGCGGGGATGACGGGCGGCGCCAGCCGGGGCCGCGCTAGTACCTACTTGCAATAGTTAGCGATATAACGATAAGCTGTTCCCATGTCAAGGCCGGCAGCAGTGATTCGTTTGACGGCGGAAGAAGAGAAGGTACTCAAGCAGTATTTACGCTCGGGTACTT
>JBAUBR010000078.1:0-1565 GCA_049676965.1 Occallatibacter sp. | reverse complement strand
GACTCAGCTCCTTGCTGCTCAATCCTGTTCGCCCCAATCTGCCCCCTCATTCAAACCCAGAGGCAATCTAAAAGGGGGCATTTCTATCGAGCGTCCAAGGGGACATTTCTAATGAGCGTCAACAGCTGCAAGAGCCGCTGGCGGGCAAGAGCACGCTGAACAGGCTGGAACTGGTGGGCCGCACAGAGCGCTATCACAAGATCGGCTACTCGGCCCCGGCCATCGATAGCCTGCTGGTGAACCTCTATCTGGAAGCCCACGCCGAGCCGCCGCGGTCGATCGTGCTGGATCTGGACGCGACCGATATTCCGTTGCACGGCCATCAACCGGAGCGCTTCTTCCACGGCTACTACGACAGCTACTGCTATCTGCCCTTGTACATCTTCGCCGGCGACCAATTGCTGGGCGTGCGCCTCAGGCCGGCCAACCAGGACGCGGCTGCAGGTGCGGTCGAGGAGGTGGCGCGGATCGTGGCCCAGTTGCGCCGGCGCTGGCCGGGGGTGAAGATCGTCCTGCGCGCCGACTCCGGCTTCTGC
Organism: Occallatibacter sp.; assembly: GCA_049676965.1. GTDB lineage: Bacteria > Acidobacteriota > Terriglobia > Terriglobales > Acidobacteriaceae > Telmatobacter. Next base: position 1,029 of record JBAUBR010000078.1, on the reverse strand, counting down.
CGCGAGAACCTGATGGCTTGGTGCGAAGCCAACCAGGTCGATTATGCCTTCGGCCTGCAACGCAACTCGCGCCTGCGCCGGATCATCGGCCGTGAGATGCACCAGGCGCAAACACGGCATCAGGCCACCGCACAACCGGCTCGCCTGTTCGCCGAGTTCGAGTACCGAACCCACAAGAGCTGGTCGCGCCCACGCCGCGTGGTCGCCAAGGCGGAGTATCTGGATAAAGGCGAGAACCCGCGCTTCGTCGTCACTTCACTCACCGCCGAGGAGTGGGCCGCACAGCACTTGTACGAGAAGTTCTACTGCGCCCGCGGCGAGATGGAGAACCGCATCAAGGAGCAAATGTGCCTGTTCGCCGACCGGCTCTCCACCGACGAGATGAAGGGCAACCAGTTGCGGCTGTACTTCTCGGCGCTGGCCTACACCCTGGTCGAAGCGTTGCGCCGCCTGGGGCTCAAAGGCACCGAGTGGGCCGAAGCTCAAGTCGACACCATCCGCCGCAGGCTGTTCAAGATCGGCGCCATCGTGCGCATCAGCGTGCGCCGCATCGTGCTCCAGATGAGCTCGGCCTACCCATGGAAAGACCTTTACGCCCGCGCCTACCGCGCCCTACGCTGCTGAACCCGGTCCCACTCGCCGCCAACCCAAACAACACCCCGGCCAGATTCACCGGCCCCCGAAGCCGTCCGCGAAATCTCCTTCCACTGGCTCCAAACCGTTTCTGAACGCCTCGATCTCTTACCCAATCCACCGTCCAAGGCCCAAAACTCCCGCCCTCTCGCTCCCACTCCCGTTGGTCTTTCCGCAAACCAAGCGCTGGTGAGAAATGCGAGCTAGGCACGGCGTCTCCAGCGGCCAACCATCTGAGGATCTCTGCGCTGCTCCTCGATTTGATACTTGGCGATGATGCGCAAGTTGAAATCCGCACGGTCCCGGTAGACGTCCGAATTGAGCCTCGATTTCGGTACTCACCAAGTTGAAAGTATGCAGCTGCTGATTATTCGGCGCGGAGTGCTTGCACGGGAT
>JBAUBR010000077.1:0-8575 GCA_049676965.1 Occallatibacter sp. | reverse complement strand
GCACCGCCCGCACCGAGCACGGCGATTCGCGCGCCCTTCAGGCGCAGCCGTTTTTCGAGCGGGCGCACCACGCCGGCCACGTCTGTGTTGAAGCCGTAGAGCTTGCCGTCGGCGCCGGTGCGCAGCGTGTTGCACGCGCCGATGCGCGCCGTGAGCGGGTCCATGTTGGCCAGATGCGGCAGAACCTCCTGCTTGAGCGGCATGGTCACGGCCACGCCGCTCAGCGGCAGCTCACGCACCAGTGTGAGCAGGTCGGCGAGCGTGCGCGTTTTCAGCGGCAGCAGCACCGCGTTGACCTTTTCGCGATAAAAGGCCGCGTTGTGCATGGCCGGCGAGAGCGAGTGGGCGATGGGATTGCCGGCCACGCCGAACACGCGCGTTGCCGGGTCGAGCTGCTCCACGCGGTAGAGCTCGCGCAGCGTGCGCGCGGTCACCTGGCCAGGTGCGGTTTCGGCGCCCTCGGCGAATGAGGCGAAAGTGAATGCGGCGCCGGCGCGGGGCGCGAGAACACGGCTCACGATGCCTTCTTCGCCCATGGCGATGCCGACTACTTGCGACGAGATCGAGAGGTCCTCGATCAGCCGCAGCACGGCAAGGTTGTCGGCGAGCGAGCGCGCGGTCGAGACCACCTTCACAAAGTCGGGATTGAAGCGTTCGATGCGCTGCGCCGCATGTTGCAATCCTTTTGTGCGGGTGAAGTCGTGAAAGCTGATGAGCAGCGCCGCGCCGGCCGCCCGGAGTTTTGCCAGTTGCGCGGGCTTTGCCTCTTCGGCCGATTCCACCTCGAGGTCGACGATCTGGCAGCCGGATTCGGCGGCACATGACAGGATTTCCAACTCTGCCTTCAACGATCCCGCAAAGCTCCCGCCGTGGTCCTTGCGCCGGCAAGTAGCGATGGCGGTCACGTCACGATGCTGATCGACAAACTTACTCAGTCTGTCGAGTGCAGCGGCTGGTTTAGGCAGCGAATCGAGCCGGAACTCGAGGAACTTCGCGTCTTTGAGCGCGGCTTCGGCGCGCTCGAACATCTCCGCCGGCGAATCGGCCTGGATGGCCACGCACAGCTTGCCGACACGCAGCCGCGGAGTGGGCGCGCGCACCGGAAGAGCCGAGATTTGGGCAGTTTGGGGCATCCCGGTTAATTGCCGCATCTTATCGCAAAATCAAGGAAACTGCATGACCTCAAGGCAGGCGAAGAGCAATGGGAGTCAACATGGGTGAAGGAGATTGGATGGCCGGCGATAGTTGGGACCGCTTTTTCGTCGTCACGGGAGGGCCGGGATCGGGCAAAAGCACGGTCATCGAGGCGCTGGGGCGGCTGGGCGTCGCGATCATGCCCGAGGCAGGCAGGGCCATCATTCGGGACCAGGTGGCGATCGGCGGCAACGCATTGCCCTGGGCAGACCGGATGGCGTTCGCCGAGCTGATGCTGAGCTGGGAGATGCGATCGTATCGCTCGGCCCTGGACGTGAAGGGGCCGGTTGTCTTCGATCGCGGCATACCGGACGTCGTCGGGTACCTCGAGCTGTGCAATCTGCCGGTGCCTGCCCATATGCGCCGCGCCGTGGACTTGTTTCGCTACCATCGCCGCGTGTTTATTGCGCCGTACTGGCCGGAGATATTTGCACAGGATTCCGAGCGGAAGCAGTCGCCCGAGGAAGCCGCGGCGACTTACCGGGCGATGTTTGACGTTTACAAGGCAGCGGGCTATGAGTTGGTTCATCTTCCACTTGCGCCGGTAGAGGAGCGCGCGGAATTCATTCTGAGAACCATCGGCGTTCTACGCGCCTCGATGTGAAAACGATCTCCAAGCATCGGCAAGGGCCATGGCGGGCTCGACGATGCGCGGCACGCGCTTGAGATCGGCAACACTCATCGCAGGAAGCGTCACTCCGGCGCCACTGTGCTCATTGGAGAGTCCTTTGCCGAAAGTGCGGATCCGGAGATTACCCTGAATCCATGCCGCGACTCGTCCTCGCCTCAGCATCTCCCCGTCGTCGCGAACTGCTGGCGCAGGCGGGGTACGCGTTCGCCGTGCACCCGGCGCATATTCCCGAGGACCCGCTGCCGGATGAGGATCCGATTGCGTATGTCGTAAGGCTGGCTCGGGAGAAGGCGGAGACTGTGTTTCGAGAGTTGTCGGCTGGGGCCTCAGGGGCTAAAGCCGCTTTGATTGCAAATCCTCCTATGTCCGGGTTGAAGCCCGGACAAACCGCCGACGAATCTCTTGTGGTCCTGGGGGCGGATACCACGGTTACGCTGGACGGCCAGATACTGGGCAAGCCGGCGGACGCGGACGATGCGGCGCGGATGTTGCGGACGCTATCGGGCCGGACGCATCGTGTGATCACGGGCGTGGCACTGGCGACCGCGTCGGGGACGGAAGTGGCGGCGGAGGTGACCGCGGTCAGGTTTCTCACGCTTTCCGACGGCGAGATCGCGGAATACGTGGCCACCGGCGAGCCGCTCGACAAGGCCGGCGCTTATGCCATTCAAGGGCGGGCGGCGCGGTGGATTCCGCGCGTGGAGGGCTGCTACTTCAACGTGGTGGGCCTGCCGCTGGCGCTGGTGGCGGCGCTGCTTCAATCCATAAAGACGGCGAGTTAGCGAGGCGACTCGTCGGCAAGTCAGCGGGACGGCGATTGAGGAGTTAGCCGGCGTGGAGGCGGCAAATTGGCGGCGAAGTCCAGCGACGAGTCCGGGGGCGAGTTAGCCAGTTAGCCGATGAGCGAGGCGGCAATCGCCGGCGTACCGCGATTTACAGCTTATTTGCTTGAGAATCAACGGTCCTTATTTACTTAAAAATCAACAATTGAGATTTTTCTACAGAGCAATCACATTCATCGACGCGATCGCCGTGCTCCCCGTCATTTCTTCCTTGCGTAATGCATCCATTTTGTTTCATATTAGTGCCAAAACATTTACACCCCGAGTCGCCATTCTGCGGTAAACTTTCGGCTACTCCCCTTAAAGGAAAAATATGCGAAAGCGTATCTTCGTGCGCCATCTTCTCTTGCTCCTGCTTCTGGCTCTGCCGCTGGCGGCGCGGGCGCAGTTCCAGCAACCCACCGACGATGAACTCAAGATGACTGCGGATCCCAAGGCGCCGGGGGCTGCCGCCGTCATCCTCAACGTGGAAGAAGACACAAACGATCCGCTCCACTATCGCAGCTTTTACGAGCGGATCAAGGTGCTGCAGGAAAAGGGCAAAGATCTGGCCACGGTCGAACTCCCCTACTGGCACGGGGATTACAAGATAAGCGACATCAAGGGGCGCACCATTCACTCCGACGGGGCCATAATTCCTCTCGTAGTGAAGCCGGAAGACCTGATGATATCCAAATCGGGGCAGATGCAATTGAACAAGAGAGTGTTCACACTGCCCAGCGTTGAGGTGGGCAGCATTCTCGAGTATCGCTATGACTTGCGCTACGACGATGGCATCGTCTCTTCACCAAACTGGCAGGTGCAGCGCGCGTACCTTATCCGCAGGGCGCATTTTGCGTTTACTCCGGTCAAGAACGGATCGCAACTTGTGGTCGACGAGCACGGAAATGCGACCAACACTCTGATCTGGTGGAAGCTCCTGCCACCTGGCAGCGATCTCGTCAGCGACCAGTCGGGCCGCTTCAGCCTCGATATGACCGATGTTCCGCCGGCTCCGGACGAAGACTGGATGCCGCCGATAGACAGCCTGCTGTATCACGTGCACTTCTATTACATGAGCGCTTTGTCGAGCGGTGAATTTTGGGAGAGCGAGGCCAAGCGCTGGTCGAAGGAGGTAGATCATTTCGCCGAGCCCACAAAAGCCATTCGCGCAGCGGTGTCGGGCATCATCGCCCCGACCGACAGCGATCTCGAAAAGGCGAAAAAGCTGTACAAGGCCGTTCAGGCGCTCGAAAACACGGATTTCACACGCCGGAAAGGCGCGACCGAGCTCAAAGTGCTGGGATTGCACGATGCCAAGCGCGCCGAAGATACCTTGATTCAGAAGAGCGGATCAAGCCAGGACATTGCGCTGCTCTATCTCGCCATGCTGCGCGCCGCGGGGCTCACGGCGTATGACATGAAGGTCGTCGATCGCGAAGCAGGTGTTTTCGATGGGAGTTATCTCAACTTCGGCCAGCTCGACGACGATATGATCATCCTCAGCCTCAACGGCAAAGAGGTCCTGCTCGATCCGGGCGAGAAGATGTGCCCCTTTCAAACCGTTAGTTGGAGGCACTCGTTCGCCGGTGGCGTGCGTGAGAGCGCCAACGGCCGCGCCGCCACGCAGTCGCCGCAGCAGGCCTACAGTGCGAACACAGACACGCGCATCGGCGATATCACGGTCGACGACGAGGGCGGAATTACCGGCTCCATGCGCTTCCTGATGATGGGGCAGGAAGCGCTCCGTTGGCGGCAGGCGGCGCTGGAAAACGATGTCGATGAGTTGAAGAAGAGCTTCGATCGAATACTACTGAATTCGACGCCGGAGGGCGTCGAGGCCAACGTCGATCACTTTCTGGGTCTCGACGATCCCGATGTGAACCTGATCGCTGTCGTAAAAGTGAAAGGCACGCTGGGGTCGGCTACTTCAAAACGTCTTTTGCTGCCCGGTTTCTTTTTCGAAACCCGCGGTCCGCATCCGTTCGTGGCTGAGGAAAAGAGAGTGGCGCCGGTGGACATGCACTACGGCGAACAGGTGTCCGAAGAGATCACGTATCACTTGCCGCCGGGCATGACCGTGGAAGGCGCGCCCCAGGACGGCAAGATTCCCTGGGAAGGACACGCCGTTCTTGTCTCCAAGACCAAGGTCGCCGCCGGCGAAGTGACCGTGGCCCGCCAGTTTGCGCGTGCCTTTACCTTCTCCAAACCGGAGGAATATCAAAGCCTGCACGACTTCTACCAAAAAGTCGCCACCGCCGATCAGCAGCAGCTTGTGCTCGCGCGGGCAGCAGCGGTTGCAAAAGGGAACTGACGATGAGAGCCTCTCGCGTTTCGACCTCTTTTGCGTTCGTCGCACTTGCCGCCGCGCTTGTCGCGTTTGTCCCCCGCCCAGCCGCGGCCTACCGGTTCAGCAAGGAACCGCTGCCGCAGTGGGCAGTTGACGCCTACAAGACGCACACGCCGGCCTACGACAAGGACGCCGCCGCGGTGATTCTGTACGACGAGTATGTCGAAACGATCGATGCGGAGGGGCGCGCGACGGAGCGCGAGCGCGAGGCCATCCGCATCCTGAAGCCGCAGGGGCGCGGTAATACCTGCGAAGTCTCCTACGACGTGGATGAGAAGATCGACTACTTCCGCGAGTGGACGGTAGGGGCAGACGAGAAGCAGTACCAGGCGCAGGACACCGACTTTACCGAGCAGGGTGACACCGGCATCCCGATCATGCTCTCCACCGCGAAGTCGCGCATCGTCCATCCCCCCGCGGTGGATGTGGGCGCGACCATCTTCTGCGAGTCCGAGGAGCTGCTCGAGCCTTACATGCACGAGAAGGTGTGGCATATCCAGAACGGGATTCCCGTGGTGTTTCAGGCGCTCGAGATCGATCTTCCGGCGGGAAAGAATTATTCGAGCGCATGGCACAACTTTCCCGCGGCGAAACCGGCCGATATCGCCCCCGGCCACCGGCGCTGGGAACTGCATGATATGCCGGCGCTGATTCTGCGCGATATACCTTCCCATACAGATTGGGGCGCCATTGCGGCACGTATGAGCGTGCAGTGGGGCGATGCCGCCGTGGACGGCGCCGACAATCAGTGGCGCGCGATCGGAGAGTGGGTGACCACGCTTGAAGCCGGCCGTCCCGATCCATCGCCCGAGATCACCGCGTATGTGCAGGGCCTGATCGCCGGCGCGCCGGACTTCTACACCAAACTCAGCCGGATTACAGCCGACATCCAGAAAAACATCCGCTACTTCGTCGTCATCCGCGGCATTGGCGGATTGCAGGCCAATCTCGCCGCGGATATCTTCCGCAATAAATACGGCGACTGCAAAGACAAGACCACGCTGCTCATCTCCATGCTGCAGGTAGCCGGCATTCACGCCTACTATATGCCGGTGGACGATCGGCGCGGGATCGTCGATCCCTACGATCCGTCGCTCTACGGCAATCACATGATTACGGCGATCGAGATTCCGCCCGACGTGAGCGATCCGCGCCTGATGGCCGTCGTGAAGGCCAAAGACGGCAAGCGGTACCTCATCTTCGATCCGACGAACGAGCGCACGCCCGTCGGCAATCTGCCTTCGTATGAACAGGGCGGATACGGCACGCTGGCCGCAGGCGCGGAGAGCCAGGTAATGCAACTCCCGGTGCTCGACCCGCAGGCCAACGGCACCGAGCGCAAGGGCGAGTTCACGCTTGCGCCCGACGGCACGCTGACCGGCGAGATCGACGCTTCGCATTCGGGGCCGGAGGGCGCCGATCTGCGCATGTTTTTGAAGTACACCGATGAAAAGGAGCGGCGCGAATACTGGGAGAACTTGATCGCACGCGATGTTCCCGGAGTGGTGCTGAATTCCTTCCAGTTTGTGCAGCCGCCCGGGCTCGACAAGCCGCTCGAGTTCCACTACAAGCTCACCGCGAGTCAGTATGCGCACCCGGCGGGGCCGCTGCTGCTGGTGCGGCCGCGCGTGGTGGGCTCCGACGCGTTGCCCTTCGACGACAAGCCGCGCACGGTTCCCATCGACCTGAGCGCCACTGGGCACTGGCACGATTCTTACGACATCACGCTGCCGCCGGGCTACGTTGTCGATGAAACTCCGGACCCGGTGGACGTGGATGTGGACTTTGCCAGCTATCACTCGAAATTTGCCGCCAAGGAAAACCAGCTGCACTACGAGCGCGACTACGTGGTGCGCAAGGTCGAGATTCCGGCGGACAAAGCTGTGGCGTTTCGGGAGCTGGAGAGCGCGATTCTGTCGGACGAGAAGGGGACAGCGGTGCTGAAGAAGCAGTGAACTACGAACTACCGTCTCGAAGCTTGAAGCTGCCCTGCCGCATCCATTAAGACGTGACTCATTCTCTTTTTTCGCCCTTTCAACTTCGTTCCGTCACGTTTGCCAACCGTATTGGCGTTTCGCCCATGTGCCAATACTCGTCCGAGGACGGGTTTGCCACAGACTGGCACCTTGTCCATCTCGGCGCGCGCGCGCAGGGAGGGCCGGGGCTGATCACGCTCGAGGCTTCGGCCGTTCTGCCCGAGGGGCGCATCTCCTCGGCCGATCTCGGCATCTGGAAAGACGCGCACATTCCTTCGCTGGCTCGCATTGCCGCGTTCATTCACTCGCAGGGCGTTCGCGCCGGCATCCAACTGGCGCACGCCGGCCGCAAGGCGAGCCGCACTGCGCCGTTCGGAGGCGAGCGCGCCCTGTTGCCGCAGGAAGGAGCGTGGCAGCCGGTGGCGCCCAGCGCTGTGTCGTTCGGTCCCGGCTACAACGAGCCGCGCGCTCTTGATCACGAGGGAATCGCCGCTATTGTCGAAGCGTTTCGCCAGGCGGCCCTGCGCGCGCACCGCGCCGGATTCGACTTCGTCGAAATTCACGCGGCGCACGGCTATCTGCTCAATGAATTTCTCTCTCCGCTCGCCAACCTGCGCACCGACGAGTACGGTGGCAGCTTTGCCAATCGTGCGCGGCTGCCGCTCGAAGTGGTCGATGCCGTCCGCGGCGCATGGCCGGCTCACCTGCCCCTGTTCGTGCGCATCTCCGCGACCGATTGGGCGGAGGGCGGGTTCACGATTGACGATGCAATCGAGCTTGCGCGCCTGTTCCGCGAGCATGGCGTCGATCTGGTCGATTGCTCTTCGGGCGGCCTCGTTCCCAATGCGCGGGTAGCTATCGGCCCTGGCTACCAGGTTCCGTTTGCGGCGCGCATCCGGAGCGAGGCCGGCATTGCAACGGCCGCTGTGGGCATGATTGCCGATCCGCAACAGGCCAACGAGATTGTTGCTGCTGGAAAGGCGGACCTGGTCTATCTGGGCCGCGAAATGCTGCGCGATCCCTATTGGCCTCTGCACGCGGCGGCTGCGCTGGGCGAGCAAATCGGTTGGCCGCCGCAGTATCTGCGCGCCGCGCCGCAGGGCGCGCCCGCGCGCGTTTCGGTCGCTCGCGTAGACCAACCTTGATCGGAAGGCCTTGTTTAGGAGATGCATTCCCTTCTGGAAAAGTGGGCGGAAACTCGCCGATTTTGCTTCACAAGCTGTGCAAACGTTGGCCTATACTGAACGCAGTGCAGGCTCCCAGCCGGAGCGGGTCCTGCTTGAATTGCCCATGGCCACACACTCTACCCAGAAGCGCGTTGCCGACTCACCCAGCATCATTCCCGACCGGCTTTACTTCAAAATCGGAGACGTGGCCGAGATTTCCGGCCTGGAAACTTACGTCCTGCGGTTTTGGGAGAGCCAGTTTCCCCAGCTCAAGCCCACCAAGAGCGGCACCGGCCAGCGGCTTTACCGGCGGCGCGAAGTGGAGCTGGTGCTGGAGATCAAGCGGCTGGTGCATTCCGAGGGCTACACGCTGGCCGGCGCGCGCCAGGCGCTTGAGGGCGTGCGGCGGCGCGATCAGTCGCGCCTGCCGATAGCGG
>JBAUBR010000076.1:0-13250 GCA_049676965.1 Occallatibacter sp. | reverse complement strand
TTGCGACCATACTTGGCAAAACTCGCCTGCGATGCCAGAGTTTGCTGAAAACGCGCCCTTCGTTTCATGCTTATAGTTTATTCAACAATGACGCGGGATGCGGGCTTGTGCAGAGGTTCCCTAGACGTGCTCTGCGGACTGTCAGGGTGCGGCTGTCGCAATCTTTTTCAGCCTCGCCAGAAGCTCCCTCTTGTTTTGAAGACTTAAGGCACCAGAGGCACAGCATTGGTTGTAGACGATCAGATTTAGCCCGCTGCCGATGGCGCTCTGGAACAATAGGCCGTCGACGCCACTTTTCACAAGAAAATCGCCCAATTGCTGTGACCAAGTGATGTCATCGATGGCGAGACATTTATCCCGGATCGGCGCCATACCCCTAGTCAGAGGTTTCATCGTCAGATCGACGACCCTTTGCAAAGTAATGTCGACGGTAAAGACTATACGTGGATACTTATCGAGCGAAATCTGTGCCGCCCCTCCGAGCCTAGCCTTTCTTGCGGTGACTTCATGAGAAGCAACTGCGTCGGATTCGGCAAGGTAAACAGCGGCAGTTCCGACTGACGCGAAACGGCCTCCATAAAGCAATGCGCCTTTGCCATCAAGAACTGCTTCGGGGTCCATGTATTGGTAGCTAACGCTGCGGTAGAAGACGCCGCTTCGCGGCTGAGCTTTTTTGACCCAGGCCGCGATTACGTCGAGCTCATGGCGGTCAAAGGTCAAACGGGCTGCCCTTCTCTGAGTCGCAGGAATTCAACAATCAAATCTCGCGCCTTGCCCTCGGCCACCGCTTGAATCGGCTTTCTGTTTTGGATCGCGGATAGCGGCGTTTGCAGCCATTCCTGTTCCTTTGGAGCGACCACAAATTCGTCCATCAAGGACAAGAGCTCCCTCAAGTCCTGTGTTTTTTTAGGCATTTGGCTAGTGCCGACACCACTCTCCCAGTTTTGAACGGTCCTTGGTGCAACCTTGAGAGCCATTGCCATCTGCTCTTGGGTCAGACCAAGTCGCTTTCGCGCCGCGGCCAAATCGAAGTTGATGATTTCATTTGAACCAGCAAGGGCGAGAACATTCCTTGCGCGGAGAATCTGTTTAACGTGTTGCCAATTGAAGGCCCAGTCTGTCTTTTCTAAACAGTCTTTTCCCACCATTTGTCCCCATCGGAAAGCCAGATGCGATGATTGGTGCGGCATATAGAAAAGCAAGAACTCAACCTTTGGGCTCTTAAAGCATTCCAGGAAAGAGAGATGATCCTCTTTAGGTTCAGAGTCTCCTAGGTAGACGATCGATATACGCGTTTTGGGCAGATCCTGTGAGCGGCATATTCTTGGGATCGGTCGAACCGCAGCATCGTATGTCGAAAAGGTGTTTTTCGCCTCGGCAAGCACACTCCGGTCGGCCCAAACGATTATATTCTGGTGGTTCGTAACGACTTCCATGGTCCCCTCCACTCCGTTAGAATATCACGCAAATCTGCGTGTTGCACGCAAAACTGGTAAAGCGATCAGTAACCGGCAACAACCGGGAAAGGTAAGGTAATCCGTGTCAAGACCGACAATACTTGTGTCAACGTGGCGCGACGGGCTGTTTGCAGTCACCGGCGATGGATGCAGGCAAGAGATTGCAGACCTGTCCGTCAGAGGGCTCGCTCCGGACGGACGTGGCGGTGCGCTGGCCATTGTCGGCGGTAGTTCACTGCGCAGGCGGGCGCCGAGCGGCGAATGGGTAACGGTGACTACGAGCGAGTTCGAGCTTTCGTGCTGTATGACTGTTCGAGACACGGTCTACGTTGGAACGGACGATGCACGGATGCTGCGGCTGAGCGACAGCGGCGCTGTGCTCGAACCCATTGACTGTTTCGACAAGGTAGCGGGGCGGGATGCCTGGTTTGCTGGCTCGGCAATTGTAAACGGGAAGCGTGTTGGGCCACCGCTCGGTATTCGCTCCGTCGCGGCCAACTCGAATGGAAGCATACTGTACGCCAACGTTCACGTGGGAGGTATTCCGCGTTCCATGGATGGCGGAAGAAGCTGGCAGCCCACCATCGATATCAACAGCGATGTTCATGAGGTATGTGCGTACCATGCAGACCCGGAAATTGTCGTGGCGGCTGCTGCTGTTGGCCTTTGCGTCAGCCGGGATTCCGGGGCAACGTGGGCCATAGAACGCGAGCGGCTTCACGCGCCCCATTGCTACGCAGTGGCGATTTCGGGCGACGACATTCTCGTCTCGGCGGCGAAGGATCCTTTTGCGGCCGAGGGGCGAATCTATCGGAGGCCGGTCAAACTGGACGGATCCCTGGCAGCCGTCGAAGGCGGATTGCCGGCATCGACCCAGGGTATCGTTGACACCGGTTGCATCTCCGCAAACGGCTCGTCCATTGCGGTCGCTGACAGAGCTGGCAATTTGTACGGCTCGGACGACTTCGGGCGGACTTGGTCATCGAGGAGCACCGGACTGCCGACTCCGAGCGGCGTTCTTATCTGTTGAGTAGTCGAGTACTTCAGTTCTTGGCTCTTCTGAGAGTGAACGGGCTTTGCGATTCCATTCTTGCAGCCTATTCGCCGGGCCAGATTGACAGGAACTGTCGTCAGTGCTCGTATAACGCGGCGAGGAGTGGTTGATGCCGAAAGCAGAGTATGCAGTCTTGAAGCCCTGAATCCATTCTTCGAAGTCGTTCTAGAAGGGCTGAAGGGGCTGGTCGATGCGGAACATTACTTCGATGCGTTTGCCGAAGACGCAATCTTCGAGTCCCGCTATCACTTCCCGGGCTGGCCCGGAATGATTCGAGGACGAGCCAATCTGATGGCCAGCCTCTCTGGATATGGAAAGACGATCAAGCTTCATTCCGGCGATTCGCTCATCGTCCACCGCTCCGAGGATAACCGCGTCGTGATTCTCGAATATGAAGTGCATGGCAAGATTCTTTCAAGCGGCGCGCCCTATGACAACAGGCTCATCTCGGTTGTCACAATTGCAAACAGGAAGATCATCCATTGGAGAGACTATATGGACTCTCTTGCTGCCTGGACGGCACTGAACAAATCTTAGAGAGTGAAGTCCTGTCTCCTACGGTGAAGTGGAGCGGACGACGGCGAGTAGCCTGCGCGAGCCTAGCGAGCGCAGAGAGAAACCCAAAAACGCTCGTGAGTTCGTCGAGACCCTTCATGGCGAGAATTGGCCGCGCACGCTACTTGGCGAGGGAAGGTGGGCAGCTCTTAGCTACCGAAGTGTCGGATTCACCCGGGAGGAACGAAACGAATGAAGCCCAGCGGTATCGAGCCCGAGACCACGATCATGTGCGCCGGCCTCAGTTCCACAGTGCGAACCCTGAAGAAATCACTCTTTAGAATCTGGAGCCAGCAGGATGATCTTCCCGATCCCACCTTTCTGCCCCAGCACATGTGCTTCAACCGCATCACGCAGCGGCATCCGGCGGCCAATCGGCAGAACGAACTTGCCATCCCGCACGTCGTCGGCAAACTCGCGCACCTTCGATGCATCAGGCCGAGCACCCACGCGCGTGATCTTCACTGTCGGATTTTTGGCCGCCGCCCCTTCCGGCAAGACCGCGGTGTAACCAAAGGAGCCGTTTTGCTTTACCCTCGCGATCAGCTTCGCTGCGACCTCACCGCCAACGGTGTCCGCGATTGCATCCACTAAGCGGAAGTTCTCAATCGCTCGATCGTCATCGATCGCGAGCACATCCGAAACCCCGAGTGACCGAGCGTCACTCATTTCTTTCCCGCGAACCCCCGCAATCACCTGCGCGCCTATCTTCTTGGCCGTATGCACCGCCGCGCGCCCAACGCTGCCCAGCGCTCCTGTGATCAGAACGACCTGTCCCTCTTTCACGTTGGTCGCAAGGCGCACAAGCTGGTCTACGGTGAGCGAAATCAGCGGGATCGCGGCCGCGTCAGCCAAGTCTACGCCATCCGGCATGTGGGTCACCTCCGAATCGTTCACTGCAACCAGCTCGGCATAGGTCCTGTTGGAGAGTGCAAGAACGCGGTCGCCGGCCTTGAAGTGCTTCACATTTGCGCCCACAGCCCGTACGATGCCGCTCACATCGCGGCCCAGAATTACCGGCAGCGGCAACGGGTACATCTTCTGCATCGCCCCTGAATGCAGTTTCCAGTCGATCGGATTGACGCTTGCAGCGACTGCTGCTATCAGTACCGTATTTCCGCTGATCTGCGGTTCGGGAACATTGTCTTCAAACTTCAGGTTCTCGGGACCGCCGAACTCATGCAGCACCACCGCTCTCATCGCCTACCTCCCTGAACTCCGGCTAGATTCAACCTCAAAATTGGATGCGCTGGAGCCGCTTCGCATCTCAATGCGACAACCTCCGGCATGCCCGTGCGGTTCCAATTTTCCACCATGAAGCTACCGAATATACTAGTGGCTCTGAATCTCAGAGATCCAAAAAGCACACCATGCCGATTTTAGTGAACATTTGCGACCCAAATCGGATCTCGTCGCTCCGCGAAGAATACCGTGAAGAGATGCAATGCCAGATCATCCACGATTCCATTCATGAACGTCCCGGCTGGAGCGTCGATACATTTTGGAAATGGACGGAGCTGCGGTCGGATATGGGTCGGTGGCGATCGCGGGTCCCTGGAAAACCGCGCACTCGATCTACGAGTTTTATGTCAAAAGAGGGAGCCGCCAGCACGTCTTCGATCTGTTCGCAGCGTTACGCGCAGAGTGCAAAGTAAGCAAGATTGAGACACAGACAAATGATCCATTTCTTTCAGTGATGCTGCACACCTTTGCGGATGACGTTCATTCGGAATCCATCCTGTTCGAGGACCAGTTCGAGACGCGGCTTCAGCCGGAAGGCGCGGGATTCCGTCCCAGAGAGGACGGAGATGTGGAGCTACTGACGCGAAGACTGTATTGTGCATGGTCGCGACGTAGACAACATTGTGCGTTCCCCCGGCAATCTCCACGTTCGAGACATAGAGCGGAAAGGCCTCGATCCGGCCATCGACGCGCATCACGAATTGCTTATGGAATTTTTTTGCAGCTGAATTCACTGTAGCCGGCGTGAGAATTGTTTCAGCCGTATTGGCGCCAGTGCGGAACTTGTTGTAACCTCTCTCGATCACGTTCACCTGCCCCTGCAGCGGCAGACACCAGGCGAGCACAACGACCATCCACCACACGTTGCGGTGCGGCACCGGGCCAGAGGTTTGCGCGGTGATCTGCGCGGCCCTTTGCGCCAATCGGTTACAATGCCCCCGGACAGAGCCCAAGCCTAATATTGCCCAAATGCTCAAGGTGCAACTCCGAGCGATGAGAGTCATCAGAAGTGAAGGAACCTCGCGAATGGTCCGCCGCGTGCGCTCCACCCTAGTCAGTGCGTCAGCCCATACACATCGACGCCGCCGTTGTAGTTTGGAACGTAAATTTGTCCGCCATCGACAATAGGCAGGTTGAACTTGTTGAAGAGGAAGCTGATTCCCCACTGCTGTGAGTCCCACAAGACCGCCAGGGTCTTGCTTCCATCCGGATTGGTAATGAAGTTGTCCGGATCGTAGGCAAGCAGCCGGCCGTTGGTCACCGTCGCATTGGCGTCGCCATAAGGAATCGTGCACCACAGCACAGCTGTGCCTGACGTGCTGCCGTTGCTCGACAGACTGCAAAAACCGCCGGGCATCCCTCCCGGAGAATTCGTGACGTTGGCCGAGGCAAATTCGTTGCCCTGCGCAAGATAGGTCAGCGCACCCGACGGCGAAACGCCCCAAGCGTGCAATTGGCTGTTTTCTCCCCAGGCAAAAATCATCTGCCCGTGTACTGGACTCAGATACTGTACCGGCGTCATGTGCAAATGCCGCGTCTTGCCCCATGGCATGAAATTGAGCGTCGTGGGATTCTGCGGGCAGGGGTTAACCGGGCCCGGTGACTCGGTGAGCCAGGCAGGCGCCGCTGCAAGTTTCGCGCAGTTGGCTTTTGCATTGGAAAGGTCAGCCGGCATGGTTTGCCCCATATCCGTCATCTTTGTCGGATACGCGATCCCATCTTTTCCGGCGGCGATATAGATTCCGTACTTTTCGATCAGAGTGCCGCCGGCAGACCCCAGATCCTCATCATTCCAGGCTGAATTATTCGCCAGCCGCGGATAAAACAACTTCACTGGCTTGCCCAGATTGTTCTGGTTTGTCACCACCCGCGCCTTCTTCAGCGAAACGTTCATGCCCGCGCCAACCGGCTTCACTGCTTCGCTCGGAGCGCTCATGCCTGCGAGTTTGTTCTGCATCTGGGCGTTATTTGCGGCCGCGGGACTTTGACCCGACCGTCCGGCGTCGCTGTAAGGCGACCACCAGCTCACCACCTTCAGCGACGCCGAATGATCGCCGGGCGGCGTGTACTGAATTTTGACCGCCGCTTCACCAAAATTATTCACGCCATCGAAGGCGCCGTTTCCCGTTACGGCATACAGGTCCCCGGCAGAGTCCGCCGCGAGACCCTGGCCGGCCATCCAGATTCCCGCTCCCCCCGCCTGTGTCATGGGCAGTGCGGCGGTGATTTTATTCGTTGCGCAGTCGAAAGCAAAGATCCATCCTGCACTGCCCGCCACATACTCCAGCACACTTCCCGATCCCCAGAAGACTGTCTTCGTGCCGTTTACGTTCGTCATCACCAGCGCGCTTCTCTGCTTCCGCCACACGCCCGCGTACGACTGTCCGCCGACCGTAGCGGAAACAAGAACCGGCGGCGCCACCTGGGTTCCGTCCGCGACGTTCAGAACGTAAACGTAATGATTGGCCTTATCCGGCGTGCCGTCCGGCGATACCCAGGCGACCAGGTAAATCCTCTTTGTGTCCGGATCGATGACCCCTGTGCTCACCACGCCCCAGTGGTCATTAATCTGGTGAAGATCGATGGCGGCGCTTCCCTGAACCGGCGTACCGAGGTTCACGCTCCACAGCGCAGCGCCGGTCGCCGCGTCCACTCCGCGAACGACGTTGGCCATCGAAGGCAGCACCATCACGTCATGCAGGCTGCCGTCGGCAAGTTGAACGCCCGGGAGCACCAGCGGCTGCGACTCCATGCCGCGCGCGTCTCCGTAAACGGGTATTGTCGTAACGCGGACGATGCCCTTAGCCTTTACATTCGCCTGCGTCAGGACTGCTTCGTTGCGATTCCATCCCGTGCGGTCGTTATCATAGGCTCGGGTGAGGATGGGGACCATGGTGGACTGAGCCACACTTGATCCTGATCCAGCCAACACCCACGCGAGGGCGATCATGAAGGGCCCGGGGAATTTCATTTGGCCTCCTGCGATTCAGAGCCAAAAGCGGATCGGGGGTATTCCAAACTGCTCAGGGAGGACCGAAATGCGGTAACTGTGTCGCATACTCGCATGAAACTTTTCCGAATTCAAGCGGAATCGACAAATAGCACAAGGCGGTTCAGCCGCATCAGCTTGCGGCCCCCGTGTAAGTCACAGAGAGACTAAAATCGGCCCCTGAAGTCGGAAGGCCGGAGCCCTCGACAAGCACGTTCTGCCAGCCTTCATGAATGGTGTTGCCGCTGGACTTAGCCGGGTCCGTTCCGATGCGATGCTGTGCGATCTGCGTGCCGCCCGGATCGCATACCCTGGCCGTGACTGCAGCCGAGTGCGGGATATTGGCGGATAAGTCGAGCGACACTTTCGTGTTCCGGGCACAGTAGATGCGTTGCGGCAAAGTATACTGCCCGTTTCTGGCAGGCATGACGTCTAGATCGGCTGCAGCAAAGAATGTCTGTGTCGTCTCACGAGGAATTGCGGGGTAAGCCGAACTGACGCCCCCGGGCGCAAAGCAGCAATAGGACTGACCGCCCGACCAGGCGTTCGAGGGAATGGTGAAGGTCGCGTTGCCGCTTCGGTCTGTCCAGATATCCGGATGATGCCCGGTGTAGTCGTGCAGCCAGCGGTTCGCGCCAAAGGGCGTAGCGCAGGTGATCGTCCGTGGGTACAGCACATTGAAGTTCAGCGCAGTCAGCAGGCCGCCGCTCCAGCCGAGAGCACCGCCATTTCCGTCGCGCGCCGCCACGAAGACGTCGTTGTCGATCCAGCATACTTCGTAGGATCCCCAGGCGAACATGCGGCTGATCCAGCAGAGATTATCGATCAGGGGTTGCAGTCCGTATGCCCCGGGCCAGACGGAGCTGGGAAAGTAATCCTTTCCGTAGACCAGCGCCAGGCGTACCGGCAGAGTCAGCAGATACGCATAAGCCAGACCCTTGTTGAAGATAACCTGCTCTCCCGGGGTCGTGTCGGTGTCCGGATTATCGACAAAAGCTACCGAGAGTCCTGAGTTCCACTGCCAGTATCCGGCATTTCCCTGAGCGAGAATGCTGGCATTGTAGCTGTTGCACGCTGCCTGAATGCAGAAGTGAGCCGTGAAATCCTCGACGGCCGAACGGCTACTCATTGGCGCGCTGGTCGCCCACCAGTTAAGATTCGCCGGATTTCCGTCAAAGTATTCGCTGTAGGCGGGAACATTCGGCAGCGCATCCATGATACCGCGTACGGCAGGAGCATAAGTGCCCTTTGTATCGTCAAAACGGTATCCTGCCGCGCCGGTCCGGGCGTGTGACCATACAACATAGTCTTTCGCGTCGTTCTCCGTAACATTCGGCGGGTGACAGTGCTGATAACTCACTTCGCGGCCGAACGGGATGTCATCGGATGGCACCGGAACGTCGTCCTCGGGACAGAACGGCGGGATCGGATCGTCTTCATTCATGCCTCCGCGAAACCAACCCGGCGTTGTCTGGCCTCGCCCATTCATCGTACTGCCGTCGGCCCCGACGTAGCGGAATACGCCGGGGCCGCCGTTTTCGCCGATCATCTGATGCAGCACCAAATCGCCCCAGGTCTGGCAACCATGGGCGTTTAAAGCGGAAACCGCCGCCATCAGGCTTTCTAGCGAGCCGTATCTGGTTCCGTTCAGATTTCGCCGCTGAAAAATACCGTCGCCATCGCAGCCCGCACCAGCGCCGCCCTGCGCCAGCGACCACGGGGGAAGCTGGACGCAATCAAAGGAGGCCGCAATGCTGGCGGCGCGGCTGTGAAGCAGGTCCCAGAGCCAGGGTTTCCCCGGGTCGGTTGATGGTGCGGGAACCGTAATTTTGTTGCCCTGATCGTCGAGAAACCTTCCCCACGCAATAAGGCCCACTGCCATGCTGCACCTCCAGCGGATTCCAGCGGTTCGCGATCCAGGCCGCCCGGACCAGACCGGGCGATCCCGCCTGCATGCGCCGATTCTTCAGGCAAACCATACACCTTCGATACTTATGGTACCCTGTGCTGATTGCGGTGCCGCTCGACCGAAGAGCAAACTTGTGCCGTATGACTGTCGTTCCAAAAGACGTTGTTCTGTTCCAGAGGCAGGAAACACCATTCCACCGGCGACTACCTCGCGGTTGTTACGATCGGCGATCTTCAGAAGAAGATGCGGGCTCCAACAGCACATTGCGCCACGTTCCTGTGCGCGTGATGCGGATGCCGCCCGTAGGCAGAGACCGCGTTGAGAGCTTCAACCTCCGGCCCGCAGCACACGAGCTCACCCCGCCCCGCAGCCGGCTCCTCGAAGCTGCATCGGTGGGGTAATCTGGCAGGTCGAATGACTCGCCGACTGGCAGCCCTGCGAGCTTTGTGGCAAACGGCTGCCACTTCCCGCCAAAGCTCTTCCACCTCCGCAGCAGCACGTGCTTCGCCGCGTAGCACAGAGGGTTGCCACAGTTCACATGCACCGTAGTGCCGACCGGCTGTCTCCCTCGCGCGACGCCCGATTCCTTGAACCGCATGGTTCGTGCCATGCTCGGCATAGGCGCAAGGGCGGCTTGCAGGCAAACCAGCATTAGCGCGTGACAGAGATCCTCGTCTTCCGCGTTAGGTTTATTTTCTCCCACCGCTAAGACTCGCACTTCGTATTTCATCATTCTAGGTAAACGATAGATGCTGAGGAATTGCTCTGTCCTGTCGCAATACGATTGAGCCGCTTCCATGACCGCACTCAAATCCTCATATAACAATTTCTTGTCAGGCCACCTGCGCCCTGTAGAAGCTCTCCACGGAGTTGTACATCGACTTTTGGCCGTCAATGACTTCCTGTTGGCAGAAGCCATAATTGACCCACCATCCACTACCACCTTCGGACGCACCCTTGACCTGTATCTGCCAGGTCTTTCCGTCCTTGGCGGCCAAAAGGTCCGCATTCGCAGAGGTTCCCTCCTTGTTCAGATCACTGACCCGGAATCCACTGGATTCAAGCTCGTTTGACACGATGCGTTCCGCGGCTCCGGCCCACATTATGGCGAGTGATGTTGACGGTACTCATGGGCTCCCATCAGCTACTTTATTCGCTTGACCAGCACGGTTTCGTCTTCACCTTCCACCTTCAATCGACACCCCGCGCTAGTTTCGTAAATCGTTACGTCAGGATGGTATTCGTAGAAATAGGTGTAGTCGTACTCTGCCTGTTGCCAGATCTGGCTGTCGTCGAGCTTAAAGATCGTTTCACCGTCCCAGCCTTCGACATCTCCGGTTCTCGCGGAGTCGATAGCAGGAACACAACTACCTCGGGTTGGGGCGCCCCTGACTGCCGGGGCTGGTTCACGCTGAGGTGCAGGTTCAGCTGTCCCGTCGGATGGCTTGGCGATAGCGAGATAGAAAGTGCCCGTTTGTGCGCCGACTCCGATTTTGTATGAGCCGCTGGCAAGATTCCCTTTTACCGTTCCACTCCAGGCAATAACCGGGGGACCATCGGAGACAAACTCGATTCGTCCCGTTTTCTCGTCAAAGCTCTTGATCCTGCAGGAACCGGAACTAGTAAGCGGAGGAGAAATCGTCAGTCTGCATCCGCCGGCCCCATGGTCATTTGAATCGGGGATGCCACCGGCTTGTCAGGGTTGGTGGAATTGATTACGGTCCCAATGAAACTGACGCTCTGGGCCTCTCGGCCGTAACTCGCGCAGGCGAACACCAACAAAAGCGCATGCAGATGCCGCATATTCTTCCTCCTCTGAGTCGCCCGGGTGGTGGTATCATTCTGCCACAAATCCAGTGGAGGTCACATGCAGTTTCGAGTGGAGCACGAAATCAAGTCGCTTGATACCTACTACATCGAGGCCGACACCGCCGAGGAAGTACTTCAAATGTGGAAGGACGGCCTGTTCCCGGACAAGAATGGGGGCCGGGCGGAGAAAACACCGAGTCCTTGCTCCCAACGATTTGTACACCTTGTCCCTGGACCCATAAATATCTTTATGCCCGCAAATTGGGCACGTTATGGGTTCAAGCGGAACCGCGTAAAAGACAATTTGTTTTTCCCCGCCATCGTCCACGTCTGCAAGGTGAATGTGTTCATCACACCCCTTGCATTTCACACCAAAGGATTTTGTCATGGTTCCTTCATCTAAGCGGGCCATTTTTGGCTCTTTGTACTTGGATTCGGCACAACCGTGAATCGATTCTCCCTTAGCGCAATACGATCAGCCAGTCCGAAAAATGGAAAAATCAGCTACCAGTTTACCGTTCCCCCGGGGGGATTCACCCAATGAATTTCGGCTTCCAGATTCGTCGGTTCAAGCGCCGCAACGATGCTTTCAGTCAGCTTGGTATCAATCGGATTGGACCGAAGTAATGCGTACAATTCATCGAATCGGCCCCTTATCGCAGTGTCCCGAACGCTTCCCAGATAAAATCGAAAAACGTCATTCTGCCAGGAATGAGGATTTTCGTCTCGCAATAGAGACTTCATTGCGTAATGCTCAAGGCAAATACGCTCCAGATTTAGTACCAGATTATCGATGCCCCTTTTGTCCGCCATACAGCCTCCCCTTAGATACGGAGTTCATAAAAGATTTGACGATTCAGGACTCGAAATCATGAATAGGACTCTGAGGAACGGCTATTTGTTGCTCCGATATATCGGCAAGGATTCCGAAGAATCCCAAAGCCCGAACTACCCGCAACGCGCTATCGTGAAATTCCAACCGACAATTGACGACGGTGCTGTTACGCCAACCAACGGAGCCGCCCGCGTATCGCAAGATGCAGCGAACGAAATGACAGTTAATGTAATGACTATCGTCGAGGGGGATGATTTCATCAGTTACGCTCCAGCCCTTCATCCAAGATTTGGTGCGACACGAAAGGATCTTATCACTGCCGTTCTTCAAGCCAAGAATCCAGATGAAGTTGAATACAAGTCAAACGGAATGTGAAGTAGGGACGAAAAAGAGGGCTGAGGTCTCCCCCAGCCCTCCCAGATTTGCAATTGAGTTGGTCTACGATGCTTAACGAAGGCGGGGAGGAAATTCCTTTCGGCTGCCGATTGACAGCGGGCTTGTTTGGATGCATTCTTTCTGCATTGAGACCTTTCCTAGACTTTAAACGCGAAGCCTTCTCACCTCGAAAGGCTTCGCGTTTTTTAGTTTGAGAGCATAATGTTCGCAGTGCGCACGCTGGTTGATCTGGCACTGGGGTCAAAGCCGTCAGATCGGGCAGCGACGGGGCTTTCGTGCATCCGGAGGCCCCGCAGCGCTAACCCCGCCAGCAGCACAGCCGTAAGAACACTTCCCAAAAAGAGGGCCGGGAAGGACATCCCACCCGGCCCTTTCCCCAGTTAAAGCCGCATTACGATGATCGCTGGACTTTGGCAGCGCGGGCCGGTACAAGGTGTTGCGGATCGCACTGATGCTTCCTCTCGTGAATTGCCAGCTCCGCTTTCGTCTTCTCCCGCGCTACCGTCCTAAAGCACGTCTGGCACACTGACTCGAAGATGCCGTTTTCGTCACGCCTATGGTGGAATCCGTTTTGAAGCATAGCTTAGGCTCGGGCAGTGTTCTCCCTACCCTTCAATAACGGAAAGGGCAAGCGGATTCCTTTTTCTGGAAAGACAATAAGACGTACAATTCCGCCACGTTCTCAAGCAGGAGGAATTGAGTCGTGAACGATCAAGAGAAAGAACTTTTAGCAGCAACCTTGACCCTGCTTCAGGTCAGCGTGAACCAGCTTGAAATGAAGGCGATTGCCGTTGAGAACGCTCTAAAAGTAACGGACCCTGCTTTTTACGCTGAGTATCAAAAAGCTCTGGATACCGAGCGTACAGCGCCGATAAACGCTCTAGAGCCTGTTATTAACTTTATTCGTTTGGAATCAAAGAAATGGTCTGGAATCCCATTGTCTCTGACGATAGAGGCATGGGAAACAAGGGACAAATCGGCTATCCCAGCGATGTGAGCGATGA
>JBAUBR010000075.1:0-25198 GCA_049676965.1 Occallatibacter sp. | reverse complement strand
TACCGGCCAGCAAGCCCGATTCAAAGCTGTACGGGCCGAGTTTTCGTTCTGACCAATGGATTTCTCGTTCAGGCAGTTAACTGCCGACCGGGCTGAAAACGGCCGGTTACACCACAGGCTGTTAGGGGCTTCAGCCCGTACGTATAACCCGGCAAAACCGGCAAGGCTTTAGCCCCTGAGGGAATGCCGACTCGGAAGCGACGCCGTAGTCAGAGGCTCCTTAGCTCCCCATTCAGAAAATCGCCCGAGCCGCTGAACCCAAACAAGAACGGAAACGTCTCCAGGTGTATCCTTGCCCTGACACTGCCGATCGGTCCCTTTTGGGTTTCTGAATCCGCCAATGCCGCTGGAAGAGAGGATTTTCCGCATGAGGACTCTGACTGACGCGGGCAAACCGCTTTGTGTCCGAAAGCTGCTGCTGGGAATGGCCTGCTTCGCTGCCGCGTTTGCTCTGCCGTTCTTCGGCGCGATTTGCACGACCCCTGCGTGGGCGCAGGCCGCAACGACTACCGGAGCGCAGGACATTGCCGGCACATGGCAAGGCACGCTGCATATTGCCGCGGCCAACCGAGATCTGCGCATCGTGAACAAGATCGCCAAAGGCGATGGCGGAGCGCTGAAGGTAGTGGATTACAGCATCGACCAGGGCGGGCAAGGGCTCACGGCGGACAAAGCGACCTTTGAAGGCGGCGTGCTGAAGTACTCGATCGATCTGATCCGGGGGTCGTACGAAGGCAAGATGTCGCCCGACGGCAAGACCATCACGGGAACCTGGACACAGGGCGACAACTCGTTGGCTCTGAATTTTGAACGGGCCAACCAGGATACGGCGTGGCCCATCCCCGAACCGGAAAAGCCGATGGCTGCGGACGCCAATCCGTCATTCGACGTGGCGACGATCAAGCCCAGCGATCCCAACCGTCGCGGTGGCAAGGGTTTCACGTTCAGAGGGCGCCATTTCATGACGTTCAACACCAACATGAACGACCTGATCGCCTTTGCCTACGGGCTGGATGACAAGCAGATCATCGGCGCGCCGGATTGGTTCGGGAAAGATCTCTACGACGTGGACGCAGTGCCCGATGTCGAAGGCCGCCCCAACCAGAAACAGACGCGGACGATGGTTCAAAAGTTGCTCGCGGACCGCTTCAAGCTGGCGTTTCATCGCGATAAGAAAGAGCTTTCGGTCTACGTAATTTCCGTTGCCAGCGGCGGACCCAAAATGGCGAAGTCCACAGCCGCGCCCAACGACCCACCGGCGTTCTTTTTCAGGGCGCTTGGGGATCTGACGGTACGAAATCAGACGATGGCGGATTTCGCGATGTGGATGCAGAACGGCGTGATGGACAGGCCGGTGGTGGATCAGACCGGGCTCACCGACCGCTACGACTTCAAGCTGCTATGGACGCCAGATGAATCTCAATTCGCCCAGTTCAGAGGGGTTGGCGCTATCGTCCCACCGCCGACCGACGACGCCAAGGCTCCGCCGTCGCTGTACACCGCGATTCAGGAGCAACTGGGGCTGAAGATGGCGCCCGGGAAGGCTCCCGATGATGTGATTGTGATCGATCACGTCGAGCAGCCTTCGCCAAACTAGCCGGAGACCAACCCAACTGATTTCTTCGATCGAATATTTCATTCGTCACAAAATCGCGGGCGGGCTCTTTACATAAAACATACAGGTGTAGTATTTATTCCTATAACGATAGGAGAAGCCCCGTGCCCGCACCCAAATTATCCAGGCTCGAATTCCAGATCATGGAGATTCTCTGGACAAGAGGCGATTCCTCGATCCGCGAAATCCAGGATTCCTTTCCCGCGAAACGCAAGCCGGCCTACACCACGGTGCAAACCACCGTCTACCGCATGGAGGCCAAAGGAGCGCTTCGCCGGGCGAAGAAGGTGGGAAATTTCCACGTTTTCGCCCCTTCCCTCACCCGCGACGCCGCCCAGCGCAGGCTGATCGACGACCTGCTCGACCTGTTCGGAGGACGCTCGCAGCCGGTGATGGCGCACCTCGTCGAATCGGGCAAGCTCTCTCTCGCCGATGTAAAGGAAGCGGAAAAAGCGCTGAAAGAACTTTCGCGCAAGGAGAAGCAGCCATGAGATTCTCGACACTCGCAACCGATGCCTTCGCCGCAGCGTTGGTCAATCATCTCTGGCAGTCCACGGCCGTGGTCTTAGCCGCGTGGCTGCTGGCGCTGGCCCTGCGCAGCAATCGCGCCGGTGTCCGCTACTGGCTGTGGATGATCGCTTCGCTGAAATTCCTGCTGCCGTTTTCGCTCTTCATCGCGGCCGGCGAGTTCTTCCATCCCGCGGCGACACTTGCCATCCGGCAACCGGCGCTGGCTTCGGCGATAGAGCAGGTTGTGCGGCCGTTCCCGGAAACAACGCTTGCTGATTTTTCATCGGCGGCGAACCATGCGCAAGGCGGCTATCGCCTGCCGGTACTCCTTTTCATTTTGTGGGCCGGCGGCGCGCTCGTGGTCGCCATTCGCTGGTGGCGCGGATGGAGGCAGATGCGCGCCACACTGCGAGCTGCGACGCCGAGGACATTCGTCGGAAACCTGCCTGTGCTCTCGTCCCCATCGTTGACGGAACCGGGCATCTTCGGCATCGTTCGGCCGGTGCTGCTGCTGCCCGAAGGGATCGTGGATCGGCTGACGGCGGCGCAAATGAATGCCATCTTTGCGCACGAAATATGTCACGTGCGACGGCGCGACAATCTGACTTATGCGCTCCACATGGCCGTGCAGACGCTGTTCTGGTTTCATCCGCTGGTGTGGTGGATCGGTGCGCGGCTCGTTGAAGAGCGCGAGCGCGCTTGCGATGAGTCCGTGCTGCAATCGGGCAGCGAGGCGGAGGTCTACGCCGAGAGCATTCTCAACGTGTGCAAGTTTTTTGTCGAGTCGCCCTTGGCTTGCACCGCCGGCATCAGCGGATCGGACCTGAAGCGGCGCATCGTGCGCATCATGACGGATCGAGTGGTGCGAAATCTCGCCTTCAGCAGAAAGCTGCTGCTTTTGGCGGCTGGGATCACGGCTATAGCCATTCCGACGGCAATCGGCCTTTTTCACTTTTCGGCGACGGTTGTTCTCGCAAGGGCCCAAGACGCACCGGCCGACATTCCCAAATTCGACGTGGCGACGATCAAGCCGAATAAATCCGGCGATAACAAAGTCATGCTCATGTTCAAGCCTGACGGCGTCTCGATGATGGGCACCCCCGTACAGATGATTCTGCGTGCGGCATTTGGAGTCGAAGACGACCGCATCATCGGCGCGCCGGGATGGGTCAAATCGGACCGGTATGACATTGAGGCGAAGGTCGCGCCCGAAGATGCCCCCAAGCTGGATAAACTCAAACGCGATGAAAGAATGGCGATGCTTCAGCCTCTCCTGGTCGATCGGTTCAATCTGAAGTTCCACCATGAAACCAGGGAACTCCCCATCTACGCGCTGGTCGTTGCAAAAGGCGGCCCCAAACTCAAAGAGTCTGCACCGGACGGCGCGGGAGCCAATGGCGCGCCGCAGCGGCGCATGACCACGTTCAATGGCCGTGGCAGCATTGAAGCGACGGGATCTTCTACGGAAAATCTAACTCATGTGTTATCACCCATGCTGGGACGAACGATTATCGATAAGACGGGACTTACCGGCACTTACGATTACGTTTTGAAGTGGACTCCGGATAACATGCCGCCACCTATGGGCGGCGGGCCTCCGGGAGGCGGGCCAGACGGAGGCGCTCCGCCTCCGCCGGATGCTTCCGGGCCGGATATCTTTACCGCCATTCAGGAACAACTCGGGCTGAAACTCGAATCGGAAAAGGGTCCGGTCGATGTTATTGTGATCGATCACATCGATAAGCCTTCGGAGAATTGATGCCGGAAATGAATCGGCCGGGCTGAAGGACGGCAGCGGAGGGCGAGAGGGATGGTTATTGAAAACTTGGCTTCTGCAATGTTGAACCACCTCTGGCAATCGACCGCCGTTTCCTTGCTTGCATGGCCGATTGCGATCGTGATGCGCAAAAATTGCGCCCGCATTCGCTACTGGGTCTGGCTCGTTGCGTCGCTCAAGTTTCTGGTTCCATTTTCTCTCTTGATATCTGCCGGCGAGTTACTTCGACCTACCGCTCCTGCGTCTACTCCGCGGCCGGCGCTGACGGCCGTGGTCGAACGGGTTGCCGAACCCGTATCCACGCAAGTGGATTCTGTTCCCGCTGCGCCACAGTTTGCCTCGCGAACGGGCGATCTTTTCCTCCCCATCATTGTCGTCTGGGCCTGCGGATCGTTGATCGTCGTCCTTCGATTCTGGCGCAATTGGCGCCGCATCAACGGGACGGTGCGCGGTGCATCGCCAATTACTATGCTGACGGCCAGTGTGCCGGTGCTCCTGACGAAGTCGCCGCTCGAGCCGGGGGTCTTCGGAATCTTTCGCCCGGTGCTGCTGCTGCCTGCAAGCATCCTGAATCGGCTTAGCCCAGGGCAAATCGAAGCAATCGTCGCACACGAAATGTGCCATATGCGCCAGCGCGACAACCTGACCTATGCAATTCACATGATGGTTGAAACGGTTTTCTGGCTTCATCCGCTTGTTTGGTGGATCGGTGCGCGCCTCATCGACGAGCGCGAGCGAGCCTGCGACGAAGCCACGCTTGAGGCCGGCAATGATGCGGAAGACTATGCCGCGGGGATTCTCAGTGTATGCAAGCTCTATCTAGAATCTCCGCTGGCCTGCGCTTCGGGCATCGGCGGATCGGACCCGAAGGAGCGCATGATTCGCATCATGGCGGGGTGCGTCTCGCAGAAACTCGATTTCAGCCGCAAGCTCCTTATCGCCACGGCCGGATTCGCCGCGATTGCCGCTCCTGTCGCATTTGGACTGGTGCGCCCGGCTCCGCTTCGGATGCCGGCACAGGCCGCGGACGCAGCGGCCAGGTTGCCTGAGTTTGAAGTGGCAATCATCCGGCCGAGCGAGCCGGGGGCGCATGGCTCGACATTCTCTTTCACTCCCAATGAGGGCGTCGATGTGAAGAATGCTACGCTCAAGGGGATTATCGAGATGGCCTACGACATTCGCGATTTCCAGATAACCGGTGGACCCGGATGGGTGAATTCGCAGCTCTTCAATATCACTGCAAAAAACACCACGGATGGCGCTGGACTGCGCAACGACAGTTCCGCCGAATCTATCCAGCAAACGCGACTACGGCTTCAGGCGTTGCTCGCGCAGCGGTTTCGGCTCGGAATCCGGCGAGAATCGAAGGACCTGCCGATTTATGTGCTCAAAGTCGGGAAAAATGGCACGAAGCTCGCCGAGAGCGGAACGAGCGCCGTATCCAGTTCGCCCGCCGGCATCAATGCAACCTGCGATCAGATGATCGGCACCCGCACGTCAACTGCGAACCTCGCTTACAAGCTTTCGCGGCAGCTTTCTCGTCCCGTAGTCGACCGAACCGGCCTGTCGGGAACCTACGATTTTCGACTGCATTTCTCGCCCGAGACCGGCTCGTGTTCCGCCGGCACGTTTGGTGCAAACGCGAGCGATAATAACTCTACATCCGATGACCCTTCGATCTTCACGGCCATCCAGGAACAACTCGGGCTCAAGCTCGAATCGCAGAAGGGCCCGGTTGACATCCTTGCGATCGATCACGTCGAACAACCATCGCCAAATTAATATTAAGTTGGTAACCTTTCATGCCTGGTCGGCGAATCCGTGCAGTCCTCCACTTGGTTTGCCTCATTGCGCTGGCGGCTCTCCCCGCCCTCGCTGCGGCCACGGAATATCGCGGCCAGGTCACCTTCAACGGCCTGCCCGTTCCCGGTGCGACCGTTACGGCAACCAACGGCCCGACCAAGCTCAGCATTGTCACCGACCAAGACGGTGATTACACCTTCGACAATCTGGCCGACGGCGCGTGGAAGATCGAGATCGATATGCAAGGGTTCGCAACGATCAACGCCGATGTGACCGTTGCCCCGAACATTGCGGCGGGAAAATGGGAGTTGGTTCTGCTCCCGCTCGACAAGCTGATGGCGCTGAGCAAGCAGGTGCAGCCGGAGCCCGCGCCGCAGCCAACGCTCAATGCCGCAACGCCCGCAAAGAAGCCCGACACGCAGTCTTCTTCGAGCGCGCCTGTCGATATTCCCAAGCCGGAATCGGAATCGAATCGGCAATCCGACGACGGGTTTCTCGTCAACGGCAGCGTCAACAACGCGGCAACGTCGCAGTATGCGCTGGAGCAGGCCTTCGGCAATCGGCGGCCGGGCAGCAGGGCTCTCTACAACGGCGGGTTCGCGGCCGTACTCGATAACTCGGCGCTCGATGCGCGGCCGTATTCGATCAGCGGCCTGGAGTCGCCGAAGCCCGCCTACAACCGCATCACCGGCATTGTCACCGTCGGCGGGCCGATCAAGATTCCGCATCTTCTTCCCCGCGGGCCTACATTTTTTGCCGCCTATCAATGGACCCGCGACCACAACGCTGCTACCGAGACCGGTCTTGTTCCCACGCCTGCCGAGCGCGCGGGCGACCTGGCCGGCCTGCTCAACGCCTTTGACGCTCCGGTGACCATTTACGATCCGGCCACCGGGCTGCCGTTTTCAAAAAACATTGTTCCCGTGAGCCCGCCAGCCCAGGCGTTGCTTGAGCTCTATCCATTGCCCAACATTACCGGCAATTTGCCGTACAACTATCAGATTCCCGTGCTCAACAGCAGCCACCAGGATGTGGTCCAATTACGGCTCGACAAAACGCTGGGCCGCAGGGATCAGCTCCACGGCGGCTTCAACCTGCAAAGCACGCGCGCGGGCAATGCCAACCTCTTCAGCTTCGTCGATACCACGGATACGCTCGGCATCAACACCAATATTCACTGGTCGCATCGCATCAATCCGCGATTGTTCGTCTATGCCGGCTACGAGTTCAGCCGGCTGCGCACGCTGATCCGGCCCGAATTCGAAAATCGGCAAAACATCTCCGGCGCGGCTGGAATTACCGGCAACGACCAGGATGCGTCGGATTGGGGTCCGCCTTCCCTAAATTTTTCGAGCGGCTTCGCCGCCCTCAGCGATGCGGAGAGCGCATTCAATCGCAATCGCACCGACAATTTCTCGCTTTCCGCATTGATCATTCGCGGCCGCCACTATATCACTGCCGGCGGCGACTACCGCAAGCAGGCGTACAACGAGTTTTTCCAGCAGGACCCGCGCGGCACATTCACATTTACGGGCGCGGCAACACAAGGGCCGACGGGCAGCGTGACCAGCGGAGGCTCCGATCTGGCCGACTTTCTCATCGGGGTGCCCGATACAAGTTCCATCGCATTCGGCAACGCCGATAAATACCTGCGCCAGCCGGTGTACGACGCCTACTTCACCGACGACTGGCGCCTATTGCCCGACCTGACGATCGATGCCGGCGCGCGCTGGGAATACGGCGCGCCGATGACCGAACTCTACGGACGGCTTGTGAACCTGGATGTAACTTCCGGCTTTACTGCTGCTGCGCCGGTGCTCGCGAGCGATCCGATCGGCCCGCTCACGGGGCAGCATTATCCGGCGTCGCTGGTGCGGCCGGACCGGCTGGGTATCGAGCCTCGCATTGGCATGTCGTGGCGACCCATTCCTGCATCCACCGTTGTGGTGCATGGCGGTTATGGCGTTTACCACGATACCTCGGTTTACTTGAGCCCCATGCTTCAGCTCGCACAGCAGGCGCCGCTCTCAAAGAGCCTGAGCGTGCAGAACAGCTCTGCGTGCCCGCTCACGCTCGCGCATGGATTCAACTCATGCGCGGCGATCACGCCGGACACGTTTGCGATAGATCCGAATTTTCGCGTTGGCTACGCGCAGACCTGGGACCTGGCCGTGCAGCGCGATCTTCCCGGCGCACTCCAGGCCAGTGTCAGGTATCTCGGGGTGAAAGGCACGCGCGGGGTGCAGGAGTTTCTGCCCAATACTTATCCCATCGGCGCGGCAAATCCATGCCCGTCGTGCCCGTCGGGATTTGCGTGGCGCACATCCGGCGGCGACTCCACGCGCGAAGCAGGCCAGGTGCAGTTGCGGCGCAGGCTGCGCAGCGGCTTTACGGCGACGGCACTCTACACATTCTCCAAATCTCTCGATGACGACGCATTCCTGGGCGGCCAGGGTTACGTGAGCACTGCTCAGCAAAGCGCGAATATGTTCCAGGTTGAGCCGGCGCAGACGGCTGCCATCGCGCAGAACTGGCGCAATCTGCGGGCCGAGCGTGCGCTCTCCACGTTCGATCAGCGGCATTTGCTTACCCTTGTCGGCCAGTACACGACCGGCGAAGGTTTGCACGGCGGCGACCTGATGAACGGCTGGGCGGGCAGGTTGCTGAAGGAATGGACCCTGCTCGCGCAGCTGTCGGCAGGCTCCGGTATGCCGGAGACACCGGTGTATCTCGCCGCTGTTCCCGGCGCGGGCAACACGGGCACCATTCGCCCCAGCCTGACGGGCGCGCCGCTTTACGCGTCTCGAGGCCAGATTCACCTGAACGATGCGGCGTTTGCGGCTCCAGAGCCTGGCGCATGGGGAACGGCAGGCCGCGATTCGATCACGGGACCCAGCCAGTTCAGCCTCAACAGCTCACTCGCGCGCACATTTCGCCCCGGCGGCAAATGGTATCTCGATGCGCGCATCGACTCGACCAACGTGTTCAATCATGCCGAGTTCACCAACTGGAATTCGACCGTGAACAGCGCGCAATTCGGCCTGCCCCTTGCCGCCAACGCCATGCGCAGCCTGCAAACCACGCTGCGCCTGAGGTTCTAATCATGCGATCGTTTCCCGCCGCCCTCGCGCTCATGGTTGCCGCAGCGTTTGCCGGCGCACAGCAGATCGGCTCCAACAAATCCGCAGACGAGCCGGAGACACCCACAATTTCGCTCAACGTGCAACTGATCGTGGAACCGGTCGTCGTCAAAGACAAGGATGGAAAATTTATCTCCGGCCTCACGGCAAACGACTTCGTTGTCACCGAAGACGGCGCGCCGCAGACCGTCCGCATCTGCGAGCGCCAGAGCCTTTCAGAGAAAGCCAAGCCTCTCGAGGTAACACCGCGGGACGAGGAGGACATCAAGCTCTACCGGCAGCTCACGCGCACGCAGATCGCACCGGAATCCGCGGGTACCGAGCGCTACAAGGATCGCCGGCTGCTCGCTCTGTATTTCGACATGACTGCGATGCGGCCTGCCGACCAGCTTCGCGCGCTCTCCGCCGCGCAGCAGTTCATTCGCAAGCAGATGACAACGGCCGATCTGGTGGCGATTCTTCGCTACCAGGGCGGCTCGGTTGACATCCTGCAGGACTTCACCGCCGATCGCAACCGGCTGCTCAGCATTCTCGAAACCCTGATCGTCGGCGAAGGCCAGGGGTCCGCGGAGACCGTCGACGACGCCAGCAGCGCCGACACCGGCGCAGCCTTCGGCCAGGACGATAGCGAGTTCAACGTCTTCAACACCGATCGCCAGCTCTCGGCGTTACAGACCGCCGCCAATATTCTCGGCCACTTGAGCGAGAAGAAATCGCTGATCTACTTCGCCAGCGGACTGCGCCTGAACGGCGTTGACAACCAGGCCCAGCTTCACGCCACAGTCGATGCAGCCATCAAGGCCGGCGTTTCTTTCTGGCCCATCGACGCGCGCGGCCTGGTGGCTGAGGCTCCGCTCGGCGACGCCACGCAAGGCTCGCCAGGCAATTCCGGCATCTACACCGGCGCCGCGGCGCTCGCCGTGTCCAGCAATTTTGAGTTGTCGCAGGACACGCTGTACGCGCTCGCCGGTGACACCGGCGGCAAGGCGCTCTTCGACACCAACGAGCTGACGCGCGGCATTGTACAGGCGCAGCAGGCTATTTCGGACTACTACATCATCGGCTACTATTCGACCAATACCACGCAGAACGGCAAGTTCCGCCGCGTGCGAATCTCGCTCAAGCAGAACCAGGAAGCCAAGCTCGATTATCGCCAGGGCTACTACGCCGACAAGGTGTTCAGCAAATTCAACTCCACCGATAAGGAGCGCCAGCTCGAAGACGCGCTGATGCTGGAAGACCCGATCACCGATCTCACCATCGCCATGGAGATCGACCACTTCCAGCTCAACCGCGCCGAGTATTTTGTTCCCATCGTGGTCAAGATTCCCGGCCGCGAGCTGGCGCTGGCCAAGCGCGGCGGCGCCGAGCACACGCTCATCGATTTCGTCGGCGAAATCAAGGACCTCATCGGCGGAACGACAGTGACCAACGTCCGCGACAACGTCAACATCAAGCTCTCCGATGCAACCGCCGCGGAGCTGGCGCACCGGCCCATTGAATACGACACCGGCTTTACGCTGCTGCCGGGTAAATACCAGATCAAGTTCCTGGCGCGCGACGACGAGACGGGCCGCATCGGCACCTATCAGACCACCTTCGTCATTCCCAATCTCAATAAAGAGGAGAAGCGCGTTCCCATCAGCTCAGTAGTGCTGGCCAGCCAGCGCGTCGACCAGAAAGAAGCGCTCTACGACGCGGATAAGACCAAGGACCGCGCCAAGGAAGCGGCCGTCAATCCGCTGGTGCAGGACGGAAGGAAGCTCATCCCCAGTGTGACGCGCGTTTTCAATATTGGCCGCGAAGTTTACGTCTACCTTCAGGCCTACCGTCAAACCCCGGCGGGCAATACGCAACCGGTTGTCGCCTTTGTCAGCCTGTATTCCGGCGGCAAGAAGGCCTTCGAGACACCGCCCCTGGCCGTGGCTCCCAACGCTACAAATCGCCTTGGAACCACCTCTCTCGGCTTCAGCTTTGGCGTGGATCGTCTGGCTCCCGGCGAGTACGACTGCCAGGTCTCAGTGATCGATCCGGTTACTCAGAAGGCATCGTTCTGGCGAGCGCCGATCAAGCTAGTCGCGCAATGAAATGCCTCGCGGTGGAATAACCGCGTGCGGCCTTACGCTTCGTGCGGGGCCGGTTTGCCGGTTGGTTCGAGGTCCTCCGGCTTCAAATCCGCAACCGGAATCTTCTTGCCTCGAACCTCGACGACCACCGACCGGAAGGCCTCGTATTGCTTGGCCAGCTTGGCCAGCGATTCGATGATCTTGCTGGCGCTGTCGAGGACCAGGGGCGTGTAGTGGATCACCGCCATGATCGTGCTCATGGCCAGAACCGGATCGAGGGAGCGGCTTCGCATCACCTCGGCCTCCGCGCTCTCGACCGCCGGAGTGTCGGCGAGCTGCTCCCGCACCTTTTGCGCCAGCACTTCGGGATCGGCGCCGCCTTCGGGAACGAAATGAACGGTAATCTCCGGCATCTTGAGCCTCCGCGCGCAATTATGTTGCTGACCTCGTGTATTCTACACTGCACCTGCAATTTGTGAATCAAACGGCTCGCATACTTCGATCACCCTGGATCGATTGAGGACGCTTCATGGCGGAGTTCCAATCACCGGAAGTCACCCCGGCCGACGACCTGCAGCCGACTTGTCCCCCTGCCCCGCGAAAAACTTCTCCGCCCTCATCCCCCGATACGATCTTTGACCCGGTTCTGGATCCGGTCTCGGCCGGCGTAAAAACGTGGGGAGATTTTCAGCTTCTGCAGCGGATTGGCCAAGGCGCCTTTGGCGAGGTGTATCGCGCCTGGGACCCGGTGCTCGAACGTGAAATCGCCCTGAAACTGCTGCTGCCTCGGGGACTCAATCCCGACGAGGAGTATGCCAGCATCGTCTCCGAGGCGCGTGCCATCGCCCGCGTGCGCCACCCCAATATCGTTTCCGTCTACGGCGTCGATCGGCGCGAGCGGCGGGTCGGCTTTTGGAGCGATTTTGTCCGCGGCCAGACGTTGAGCGCCCTGGTGGCTACCCAGGGCACTGTCGACGCAAAAACGGCGGCGCAGATCGGAACCTCGCTCTGCGATGCGCTGGCTGCTGTGCATGCCGCAGGGCTGCTGCACCGCGACATCAAAGCCGGCAACGCCATGCGCGATGAGAACGGGCGCATTCTGCTGATGGATTTCGGCCTGAGCCAGGATCTCAGCCGGACAGGCGACTCTGCCGGCACTCCGGGATACATTGCTCCGGAGATCCGCGCCGGCCGGCCGGCAACAGTGCAGAGCGATCTCTACGCGCTGGGCGTGCTGCTGAGATTTTTGACGACCGGAGATGTGGCGCCGCTGCCAATGGCCCGCAGCGTGGATGCGGCATCCGGCCCCGGTCTCGCCGGCCGCCTCGACGAGATCGTTCGCAAGGCAACCGAGCGCGATCCCAAGCTGCGCTACGCGAGCGCGGCACAAATGCGAGAGGCATTGTCTTCTCTCATTGAAACGCCTTCGCAAACTGGACCGTCTGTGACGCCGGCACAGGCAGCGAGCAGCAGAGGTTTCTGGCTTGGCTTGCTGGCTCTGATCTTGCTTGCCGTGATCGTCCTGTCGGCTCCGCGGATTGCACGCCTGATGCAGCCCAGCGCGCCGCTGGCGGGATCGGCCGCCTACCAGGGCTATCTCGCCGCGCAGAACGCGCTTCTGCGCTACGACAAGCCCGGCAATACCCAGAAGGCGATCGCGCTCTACCAATCGACGCTCCAACGCGCCCCGAACTTCGCGCTGGCGGAAGCAGGCCTGGCGCGGGCTTACTGGCGCATATATCTCGACACCTCCGACAACAAGTGGGTAGAAGAAGCAACCCAGGCCAGCGCCAAGGCTGTGGCGATGAACCCCAACCTCGCCGAAGTGCAGATGACGGCGGGGACCATCCACGTCGACCAGGGCGAATTCGATCTCGGTTCCCAGGAACTGCAACAGGCCGAGCAACTGGACCACAGGAGCGCGGACGTGCATGCGGCGCTGAGCGAAGCCTACCGGCAGCAGGGGCGCACGGCGGACGCGAAGAACGAGCTGCAAACCGCCATCGATCTCGCACCGGACAATTGGAAATGGCCTTATCTGCTCGGCGCGCTCGAGATCGACTCGGGCGACTTCCCGGCCGCCGAGCAAAGCCTGAAGGCGGCCCTCGCCAACACGCCGGACAACGCGCGCATTCTCTACAATCTCGGCATCGTCTACCGCAAAGAGGACCGCCTGCCGGAGGCGGAATCGGCACTGCAAAGCTCCATCGCGCTCGACCCCAGGGCGGATTCGATGATGGTGCTCGGCCACGTTTACCTGTTGCAGGAGACCTATCGAAAAGCCATCGACATGTATCTCCGCGCCGTCCAGCTCAACGATTCCAGCTGGGAGGCGTGGGGAAACCTCGCCGCCGCCTACGAATGGAGCGGCGATTACCCGGCGGAGGCAACCGACGCCTACAGGAAGGCCATTCAATTGGCGCTCGAGGAGATCAAAAACACACCTGAAGACCCTTACCTGATCTCAATGCTGGGCAAGTTCTACGCCAACCTTCACAATGAAAAGAGCGCGATGCCCTACATTCGCAAATCGCTGGTCCTGGCGCCGAGCGATCCCGACATCCTTGAGCGCGCCGCGGAATCCTACGAGGCGCTCGGCCATCGCCAGCAAGCGATTAAACTGCTTGGCCAGGCATTGAAGTTGGGCTTTCCGGTCGTCTATGCTAAAAGCGATTCGGCACTTAAGGCGCTGCGGCAAGACCCGGATGCTCCTGAAGCAATCCGCGAAGTGCGCCATTCCATGCAGCAAAAACGGAGGTAGTTCGTGAGCAAAACCGTGGTGCAGATCGTTCAGGATGGCTCCGATCGCTCGGCGGAACCGTTCCAATTGGCAATTGTCGAAGGCAACACAATTGAATTTCACGCGCAGTCCGGCGGCGGAACCATCTTGTCGCTCACGCAGGAAACCGCGAGCATTCTCACTCCAAAACCCGCATCGCTCGCATTGGAAATCGCCGGCGGAGCTTCGCTCTCGTTTCAATTCCTCAAGCCGGCGAGTCTCTCATATTGTTGTCAGGTGCACGCCGAAGGAAATCGACCGGGACCGATTCAATGTCCGCCGGCCCAGGATATTGCGGTCCTTACTATTCTGCCCTCGCACGGCAGAGACCCCGGCGACAAAACCGGACGCGGATTGTAGTCGAAGGAGCTCAGCGCTTCTGTTTTGCACGGCGCCGATCTGGTTGGTCGGGATTTGCCGGTGCTCGATCGTCGCCTGGACTCGATTGACTGGGATTCGATTGACTGGGATTCGAGCCCGATTTGTCGAGTGCCGGACTGGCACTGACTGGCGCCGTCGACGTTGTCGCCACCGGCTTCGCGGCGCTCGCGCCCGTTTGAGCGGCCTTCGCGACATGCGCAGTGCTGCACGCCGTCCTGATCGACCCAATATCCACCTGATCGTTGGGCAAGGGATTGGGCGCGTTTCCCATCTGGTCGAGATAGATCTGCGTCCGTGCGCAGGCGGCAGCCAGAAGCACGTTGAGGTTGTCCTTCTCTGAATACTTCGTCTCGTTTTTGAAGTCGAGCTGCCATACGCGCACCGTGCTGGCCAGATCGGGATCGAGCGTTT
The DNA here is from genome assembly GCA_049676965.1 of Occallatibacter sp. GTDB lineage: Bacteria > Acidobacteriota > Terriglobia > Terriglobales > Acidobacteriaceae > Telmatobacter. The sequence continues at coordinate 10,716 of JBAUBR010000075.1, read as the reverse complement.
CGCTCTTCCATGACGAAGTAGCAAGGAGCTTCGAATCGGGGCTGAAGGCGAGGGCTACGATCCGCGAGGGCGAGGCCGGCATATCGCTCAGCAGCGGTTTAAGCCCTGATTTGGGATAGGGCCAGACGTCCACTTTGCCATCGGTGCGGCCCACCGCGACCAGTGTTCCGTCGCGATTGACAGCGATGGCGCTGGGCGTTCCGTTCTCGGTGCAGCTATACAGGTAATCCCAGTTCCCTACCGCTACGCCGCACGATTGCGGTCCGGTCACCAGGATCGCGGCAACAGGAGCCGTCGAACTTCCCCCAAACTGGATTCGCGTAGAAACCCCCGGATTTCCTGCTTGTTTCACGGTGCGCCCGCCGGCCAGGTTCCAAATGGCCCAGCCCTGATCGCCCGCCGTCCCCAGCAACGATCCATCCCCGCCGAAGGCCATTGAATACACCGTGCCGCTGCGCGGAATCGCCTGCTGTGCATTCGAATTCACGTCGAGAATCTCGATTGCTCCGCTAGTGCTGACGGCCGCAATTTTGTCGCCCGCCGGAGTCATGGCAAGCGCGGTCACGTACCGCCCGAAATCGTCGCCCAGCCGGGAGATGTCGACAATCGAGCTGACTCCATCTTTCCAGGTCAGAATCTGGTTGGCCGATCTCACCGCCGCAATGCGCCCGCTCACCGGGTCGCATGTCGTGGCCAGGTCGTTTGTTGAATAGAAGTCGGCAGGCATGGCCTTGCCATCGAACGTTCCGCCTGAATCGCCCACACTTTCAAAGCGCAAACGATCCTGATCGTCGAACGCCACGGCACAAGGCCCGGCGGCCAGGGCCAATTGATTGAAGGGATACCTGCCCACCTCCTTGGTGCGATTGAGAGCCTCTTGCAGGTTGGCTCGCACTCCTCCCTTCAACCCCTGATTCGGGATCAACGCGAGAAACCGGGATTGGGTGAGATCGCTGGCGGCCTGCATGGATTCGAGCAAGCCAACCATTTCGCTGTGCCGGTCGACGCTGCCCGTCGAGCGGGTCATCACCTGGCGGACTTGAATCACCTCGAAAAAATACCGAAAAGTGAGCGCGAAGAGCACCGCGACAATTGCAGTCGCGGCCGAGCTCCAGACAATGAGCCTGCGCCTTTCGCGCCGGCGGCGCTCCCTGCTCGCCTGCAAGAGGTTGAACTCCGGCGTCTCCAGGCTGCGCATCTGGTTAAGGCCGTCTTCGACTGTCTTCAGATCGGCCGCATCGAAAGTGTCACCTGGCTTGCCGTTCGTCCATTCGCGGGCGCGATTCTCCAGCAGCCGGCGGGCGCGCGAACCGCGCAGCACAGACAGCTCGAACTCGCGCCGGATGACGGGCGCCAGCGTGTCGTGCGCGAGCGAAGTCGCGGAGCCATCGCTGGCGGCGCCGTCCGAACCTGCTTGCTCCTGGGCCGGCTCGGTCAGCAGATACAGCTCCTTGTTGCGCCGGATGAGTTGTTCAAGATCGGGAACCTTGACTTTCGGGTAGAGCTTCAGCAAATCCGCAAGCGTTCGCCGCTTCGACGTGGCAAAAGGCGTGGTGTGTTCGAAGAGCAGATCGAGTTCCAGTCCCTCGTCATTCGCCGTGCCGCCTTCCTTTGAGTCGAGCTGCGAGATCCGGTCCTTGTAAAAACCTTCGAGCGGATTCTTGAGCAGGGAGAGGCCCTTGTACAGGTCGCGCGAATAGACCGGATCGCCGCCCTCCTGCTTTGCCTCTTCGTTCGCCGCTTTCAATAGCTGGTTGAGGATGATCTCGAGGACGGTCGCGACCGACGAGCTGCGGTCTTCGAGATCGCTGGCGACGATGGTGGGCAGATCCTCGCCCTTCAGGAAGGAGATTTTGTATTTCTTTCTGAGCGCGCTCGATCGCACCGGTCCCGTCACGACTTCCTTCACCGCCTCGAAGTCCAGCCGCTCCAGCCAGAAGTCCTGGATCAGCGGTGAAGCGCCTTCGGGAATCTTTTCGACCAGCGCATTGCGAATCTCGGCAAGATATTCTTTGCGAAACGAAAGAATCAACCTCGCCTTCGATCCAGGTTGACGAAGCGAGAAGATCTCGGCCAGCCGGTCGATGAACTCGCCGATCTCTTTTGTGGATCCGCTGCTGTGCGTGATGGCTTCTTCCACCTGGTCGAGGATGATGAGCTTCGGCTTGTCGCTCGCCAACCACGCCCTGGCCGCATCGTTCGATTCGCCCCCGATCGCGCGGTGAAGATCGTCGATCAAATTGGCATTGCGCCGCAGGCAGACATAATCGACCTGGCCGTCGAGTCGAGGCAGCAGTCCGGCATTCAACAGCGACGACTTGCCCGCGCCCGATTGCCCATAGAACAGCATCAGCGGAGGCGCATCCGGGTTGCGCAGCATCCAGTCGTATAACTCGCGGATCTCGCGGTTGCGGCCGAAGAAGATGGCCGCATCGCCGACCTGGTGGCCCTTGATCGACACGTAGGGCGTCTCCGGCAAAGGGTATTTCTGTAAGTCGAGAGGCGGCAAACCAATGAGCGGATCGTTGGCGCCGATGCTCAGCTTCCATTCCGCCGCCGACGCGTCGCGCGTATACAACGCCCATTGAAATTCATTTGTCTGCGGCGCAGTTTCCTCGGCCTCGTCGACTGTGCGCTTAGCGGATTCGGCGGCAACGGCGCTTTGCGCCGGCACTGCCGCACCGTGCTCGTCGATGGAGTTCACCGCCGCTTTGGCTTTATCGAAGGCGCTGGCGATGGTCTGATCTGAGGCCAGATTTTCATAGAATGCCGCGGCAAAATCGCGAGCCTTTTTGTCCGGCACCGCGCAGGCCGTAGCAATCACGCACGGCACGCCGTCACGGATCAGGTATTCGGCCCACGCGCGCGTGGAACAGGCATTGAAAAAGGCGAGTTGCAAGGTCTCCTGCCGGGCCAGGAAAGCTTCCAGCCGCTCCTCGCTCGCGAACTGGTTGCCGTCAGAGTCCGCCGGCAGGAAAAGGTTCTTCGGATCGGCATGGCCTCCGTAATGGAAGACCGCCACGCGGTTCGAATAGAAGCGCTGCACCAGGCTCTCGTGATTGCATTTGAGGTTAGCGTCGTATTCCCATGAGCCGTCTTCATCGATCGCATTCCTGAGCGACTCCCTGATCTTCGCTTCTTCCTCGAGCAGCGCCGGCAGCGCGAACGCGGATTTCCGGTCCGGGTTCGCCGACGCAACATAGATAATCGGTTTCGACCGCGCGGGCATGGGGGCCTTTATCGGAGCTTTCTCGTTGTGTGGAGTGTGAAGCGGCGCGTCATGAAGTCGTGCTTGATCTCCGGAGCCGGTCCCGCGGCCTGCAAATCCCCGCGCGTGCCCAGTTCGGCCAGCGCCGGCTGCTTGAACGCAAATGCATCGAACGGATCTGTGCTCACGATGAGGAGAAGTTCATCGGTTGCTTCGGTCGCACCGGGCGTGTCGATGGAAGTGTGGACCGGCTGGCCGGCGCGCGCGAACAGCGGATCGTTGGGATCGGGCGCCAGTTTTTGCGTGCCGCCCGCGATCAGGCCGGTGGAGATGCTCCAGGACTCGGCAAAGACCAGCAGGGCAATGTAGAGATCTTTATTGAATCGGTTGGTGATTCGCGCCTTGAACGAGGGCCGCTGCGATTGCCCCAAATCGTCCGTCGTATAGGCCAGTTCGAGCTTGTCGTTCGGCGGACAATCGAGCTCCGTGCCGTCATCCTTGACGATAGTGAACTGAACGGCATCCGCCGGAATGCGAGTCGAAGGGTTTTGCAACTCGAGGCGCATCGTCCACCGTGCCATGTGTTCGAGCGCGGCAATCGCAAAGCGCGCGCTGTCGGCGCTCTGCGCGAGCGGTGCAACCGGCGAGCGGCTGGCTCTCGCGTCTGAAACCTGGAACATTCCCCGCTCCGCTCGAACTGTAAAGCGTGGCTGGGCGCCCTCGTGAATGTATTTGGACGAACCAGCGGCGGCGCGCAGCATCGCTACGCCGGCCGCATCGCCTTCAAACGCGACGCCGATTGTCGCCGCGCGCGCAGTCAGCACCGCCTTGTAGGTGTTCGCTGTATCCAGCTTCGTTTCGTCATCGATTTTGAGGACGCTGGCCGCGGGCCGCACCGCGCCCACAACCGCCGTCGCGATGGCCTTGGCAGGATCGGCAAGTTCGGCATCGGCCGCCGCGGCCGGATAGAGCGCAAAGCGATCGCCTTGCGAAATGCAATGCAGCAAGCCGGAATCGATCTCCCAATCGCCAGTAATCGCGTAGCTGGCGAGGCTGAATTCGGTAAGCGGGCTGGGCGTGAGGCCGAGAAAAACATTCTTGAGCGACGCATCTCCGGCCAGCGACGAGAGCTCCGGCGTCTGGTCGGGCACGCGGGACTTCATGCGCTCGCGCACCAGCCGGATGAGCTCCTCGTACCCCAGCGGCTGGCTGGTTGAGTTGATCGTTTGCGTCAGGAAGTAAGTGAAAGCGCCGTGCCGCAGATATTCCTTGGCGGACTGTTTATCTTCGCAGGCGGCAAGATGCACGTGGAGGCCGGTGGTGTCGGGAACGAAATTCTCGGCGGTAGCCAGCGTAAGGACCGCCGCCGGATTGGATGCATCGTCCTCCGAGTCCTCCACACTGCGTTGGCCCGCCGCGAACTGCGATAGAAATGCCTCAAGGGGCTGCGCATCATTGCGGGCTTCGATGCCGCGCACCCGCCACGTATCGCGCGTCACCGATCCCGAGTGGCAGGAATCCGTGATCGCCGTAAGATGAACGCCTCTTGCGGTGACCTCGCCGATCAGCGTCGCCAGGTCCTTGTCGACCAGGTCGTAAGCCCCGGGCAGTCGGCTGTCATGGCAAACGATCGAATTGAAAAATCCGCCCGGCTTGATCTCTTTGAACAAGCCGCCCGTGGGCGCCAGGGAGCCGTGGCCCGCGAAGAAGAACATCGCAATATCGCCGGGCTGGGCCTGGCCCAGATGCTGCCGGAAGGTCTGAATGATCTTCGCGCGCGTGGCATCGGCATCGGTGAGCTTCTGGACGTGCAGCGTGGCCCCGCCGAAACGCTTCTCCAGCAGATCCTGGATTGCGTTGGCGTCGTTCACGCATCCTTCAAGGCCGGGAACTGGTTCCGGATACCTGTCGATCGCGACAAGCAGCGCATAAAGGTTTTGCATGTTGAGGTAACTATAAAGGGGAGGACGTGCGCGCGCCAACCATGGAATTCCACACGGCGCGGAGAACGACGCTCGGATCACGCTGTTGACTCTCGTTGCTTTGGCGCATTCGCGCATCCACTCGCGCATTCACTCGCGAATTGACGGCCAGGGGTCCCTTTGTGTCTGATCGAGTTAAGACAGGCGGCATCGGCCGGGTGTTCCCTCACATAAAACAGGCGCCCATTGGAGAATCCCATGCGGAAGAATCGTTTCCAGCTCATCGCTTTGGTCTTTCTGGTTCAGCTTGGCCTGCCTGGCGCAACCCGCCCGGCAGCGGCGCAGGCGGCGAATACGCCCTATCCGGCCATGGCTCCCGTAGACGAGTATTTGATCGCCGACGAGAATACTGAAATCGCGCTGGCCCGCAGTGGTGCTCCGGCATCCATTTCAGACGGAGCCGAGGTGATGGTGCTGGGGCGGAAGGGATTCACGACCGCGGCAAAAGGTACGAATGGCTTTCTCTGCGTAGTGGAGCGCTCGTGGGGCGCGGCCACCGACGCTCCGGAATTCTGGAATCCCAAAATCCGCTCCCCCATTTGCTTCAATCCGCAGGCCGCACAATCGTTCGCGCCCATCTTCCTGATGAAGACCAAACTGGTGCTGGAAGGAAAATCGAAAGCGGAGATCCTGGCGGCGACCGCTTCGGCACTGGATAAGAAGCAACTGCCCGCGCTGCAGCCGGGAGCGATGTGCTACATGATGTCGAAGCAGCAGTACTTGAACGACCAGGGCGCGAGCTGGCACCCTCATCTGATGTTTTTTGTCGCGGGCGACGCGGCGAAAAGCTGGGGAGCCGATCTGCCCGGTTCGCCGGTTATGGCCGCGGATGACCCTGAGGAGCGGGCCACAATCTTCATGGTCTGGACCGGCAATTGGTCCGATGGGTCGCCTGCTCCATCGAAGTAGTTGGTTTCATCACTTTGTCCTTTTTGGAGAAGTGCATATTGAGGCTCGCTCCATTTCCGCCCCAGAATATTTACCGTCACGGAGAAATCAATAGGAGCACAGTCTTTGGCGAGAATTCTGACATCGAATTTGAACGGTCCTGCCCCGGCAATCCGCCTCCATTTGGATGGCATCGGAGTCACAGTGGGGATTATTGCGGTGAAGCGGCTATCCCACCAACAAATGTTCAGTCTTTGCCCAAGACCGGGTTCAATGGTTAAGGGATCGGGTCCGTAATAATCCCATTCTAGCTTTAAAGGGGAGTTCATCTGCGTTGGAACCCATTGTCCGTTCCCATCAAGACTGGACACTAGTAGGAGACGAGCATGACATTCCAAAACTGGAGCATCGGTGAGACACTCTGGAACGACCTGTAAAAACATATTGGTGATGTGCGGGTCTTCTGTGTCTGTCGCTTGGGCGATAATTTTAGAAACCTTCAAATGTGGCTGGAGCCGAATGTACTCACTGCGCCACAGGTAATAACCCGTCATAAAACACACAAACAGCAGATAAACCAAGAACCAAGTGATCTTCGGAGAGTACCACAGCGTTAAAAGTCCGAATAGGATGCCTAGCACTGTAGGCCCCCAGAACATCTCCCATCCGCGGTCTTTGAAAAGGCCCTAATAAATCCATAACAAGTGGCGATCAAATCCCTCGCGGAATAGGCGGAAACTTTTGGAGATTTGCTTGTGAAGCAGCAGCACAGAGAGAATCGCAAAGGCGACCGCAGAGGCGATCCAGACGTAAAGTGGCAAGCGTGGAAGCGCGTGCATATTAGAAGGTCACAGGGTACACCCCTCGAACGGGCGAGGCAAGTTTATTCTGGCCCTTGGAATCTGCCGTCGCTCAATTGGGCATGGCATGCACTTCGGCGGAGAAATTCGCCGCGCCGGAAGAACTCTGCTCGGAACTGGCGAAGTATTCCAGAAGGTAGCGATGCATGAAGACATAGCCGCCTCCAACCTTTTGCAGAAAGCCCAGTTCGCTTGCAGCGTAATTGAGGAATCGGACATAGTCGCGGGGAATGTAGCCGCAGCGTCGAAGCACGAAACGAAGGCAATAGTGGGCCAGAAAGTCCAGTCCGCCGAGCCTTCCCCAGGCAAGAGCGCCGGCAATGATGACGGCCGTCGCCAACAGCGTAAAGGGAGAACCAATCAAGAGATCGGGTTGCCATTTGAGAAATATGAACTTTGCAATGAAATCCAGGGCGAAATTGATTGCGGCTGCGATCAAGGCGTTGCGGCCGGATAGCAGTATGCCCAGATTCGGCGCGGTCTTGAGCTCCACAGCATTTCCGCGGATGGCGGAGAAGAAGGCGCAGAAGAGGTTTGGAAGGGTAAAGGCGAGCACGCTTAAGAAGTCCTCCGCGTGATCTGTTTTCTGTTGTGGAAGGTCTTGAATGGAACCAATTGTAAATACGGCCAGGAGCGCAAACCACAGGATGCGACAGGACCAGAAGATGAAAGAGAAGAGTACATTCAATAGAGAAGAATCCCGATGGCGCGGGTTGATGGTGAGGAATGCAAATCCCTTGAAGAATTTCACCCATGACCATGAAAGTCGCTCCACAGGTTGAATATCGTCGTTGAGCGTTCTGCCGTTTCGTGCCAGCGCCCATTGCACAGGCCAGACGAAGATTCGAAAGACGATCCTAAGCAAGAAGAGATAGACGACGAGTATCGCACGAGCCAGCGCGGACATGAATCGAGCTAGCGATGACATGACGCGAAACAGAGATTGAAACCATCCCGGGAGGCGGTCGGAAGTCCGCAAAAAAAGACCGAGTGCCCAGACAAGCCCGACGATCAGGCTGATAGCGCCTATGAATACACCAAGTCCAAGCAAGCCAAAGACGATGTCCTTTGCTTTAAAAAAGACGATTCCAATGCCGCACCAAACCAGGATTGCAAGGGCGCCGAACATTACAGTGCGGGAAAGCAGCAGGTAAAAGAAGACCTGCCATTTTGTGAGCAGCCAGCCGGGTTGCAGTTGCTCCAGCATGAACATGCTCTGGCCATGGGACTGCATGTTGCGGGCGAGGAACCACAACCAGTGGCGCGCCTGCTCTTCGCTATAGGCGGCTGGCTTAGACAAGCGAACCTCCTTGCCGCGCGCGCTGGAATTCGCGGTTCACAAACGCGTTCATCACCTGCTTGCGGCGGGAAGCAAGATCCTGTTCGGCCGCAAACTCCATCGACGCAGCGCCGCGGAAAGCGCAGACCATCAGGCTAAGCATCAAGGGCGTGCGCGCATCCAGCAGCAGGCCGGAGTCCTGTTCGAGCAAAGTGCGTAGCGCAGCCAGCGGAGCGCCCGCCTCCTGGACGAAGGTGAGAACCTGCTCGCGCGAGAACGGCTGCATGCGGACTGCTCCACTGAGATTGAGCCGCGACGGGAGTTGGTTGTACTCCTTGAACCGGCAGCAAACTACGACGCCGGAGAGTGCGTCCTGAAGCCATGCGTTGATGGCATCGACGCACGCGGCCCTGGAGTCTGCCGTAACTTCGTCCAGCCCATCGAGCAGGGGAAAGAGCGAACCTGAGCATAACCATGCGCTGCCCGTAGCTTTGGGGATCTGGTATTTGAGAGTCAGTTCGGCGGTCATCCAGTCGGAAAGGCTGCTCTTTTTTGCCGCCCATGACGAGAGATTGAAAACTACCGGGACAGCCAGCGACGGGTCCGTCTCCGCGCTCTGCAGAAGATCGCGAGCGAGTTCGAGCAGGGCCACTGTCTTGCCCGAGCCTGGTTCACCAAGGACCAGCAGCGAGCCGTATTCCAGGAGGACATCGGCGGTGGTACGCTCACCCAGGCTCTCGCTGCCGCTGGCCGACTCCACCGTGCCTGCGCTGCCGGGGGCGAAGGGACTGTTGACCGCATCAGTCACCAGATCGAGGCCCAGACTCATGTGAGCGCTCTGTTCCAGCTTCTTCACGAGAACGCCTTCGACCCAATAGCGCCTCACTTTGGCGGCAAGGATCGAGAGCGCGGAGCGGTCGCCAATCAAGACAGGCGCCACGCGAATCGGAACCGCAGCCTGGCCCGCGTTAGCGGGGCTCAAAAGGCTGAGAGCTCCGTTCACGTCGACATCGAAAAGCACTCCGTCGCCGGCGCGCAGATGCAGCACCGGCGTACCCCACTCGATGGTCTCTTTCATGGTCATCTTGATGCCGCTGCGAGCCTGCGAGACAGCGTATTCGACCGGCATTCCGGCGCACATGGAATCGTAAAATGTGCGCGAGAACTCGAGAGCGGCCTTGTCGCTGATCGAGTACTGCATGGACACCACGCCGGGAATCCCGTTCGCGGCCAGGATGGCGCCGGTGCTCGAGAACAGGCTGGTTTGGCTGGCCCGCGCTCCCTTGCAGGAATTCAGTACCGCCAGGCGGATTGACCCGTGATCGGTGAGTATTCTGGCCAGATCGTCGGCATCCAGCAGATAGGGTTCGCCACTCTGGCCAGGCTCAGCCTCCAGCAAAAGTTTGCCCTTGCCGCAGGTTTCGTCGAAAGTGCCATGTCCGATGAAATGGAAGACGTGATACTCGCCCTTTCTCAGCGCCGTTTCCAGGTCTCGCCACGTGTGCCCCGGAACCCATTCCAGAAACATGCTGTCATTGCTTCTCAGGTGTTCGATTGCCTGGCCCATCAGCGACTGCTCCGCATCGACATCGAGGTTTTCATGGCTTCCGACCATCCCCAGCACGCGGATCGGCGGCTTCAGCTTGAGCCGTCTGGCGGCGATTGGCACCTCGACATGGCGCACGATTGGAGTTTGTATGGAAAGCGTGAGTGGCTTGTAGCCGCCGTCCATCAAAAATTCCCAGGGCAACGCCGCCAGGTCGGGAGCCTGAATGCGGAGCCGGATGCGCAGGCCCTTCCCCTCTTCCTTGGCCCGATCCAGGCTCGTCTGGTAGCACGCCAGGATCTGGCCCGACAGCAGCGCCTCAAAAAGCGAGAGGCCCAGGTCGCGGGAGTGCTTCAAATTCCCGGCTTCGCTTATCTCCGGAATATCTACTGCCCGTGAACTTTCAGCGTCGCGTGTATTCCCGAAGGCGCTTAACCTGCTTTGCCAATCCGCGGAAGATAAGGGGAGCAGCATCGTTGCACTGGCTTCGCCCGCAGGGGAATTGATGAGGCTGACAGGATAGGACCGCCCGTCCCCTTGCTCCACGCGAATTACGAAATCGAGATACTCGTGGACGGGCATGGCTTCGTCCATTGGTTGAGAGAAAGGGTCTGTTTCCGGAAGCAGGTTCAACTCTACTGTATTGTTGAGTAGAAGGGAACTCTAAATCCTCTCACCGCTTGGTTTGTACCAGCTCCGCGCCCCATCCTTTCACTTCTCATTGGCGAAAGGGTGGAAAACAGCGATATGTAAGGAAGCTCTAAATAAGTCGATGTTTTGAAAGGGCACAGATTCAGTCGCGCCGCAAACGCCGCCGAATGATGGCGGGCTTTATTGATTCCTGCAAAACAAATGTCCGCTCTGAATCGCTTCGCGAATCGGAGGCTTTGAAAGGGCACGGCTTCAGCCGTGCCACAAAAAAGCCAATAAAATTCTGGGCTTTAGCCACTGAG
>JBAUBR010000074.1:0-57009 GCA_049676965.1 Occallatibacter sp. | reverse complement strand
GAGCGCTGGCGCCTGGCGGGCGGCGATGCCGCGCTGGCCAGCCGCGCCGGCTTCGTAGTGCTCATCTTCGCCTTCACGCTTGCGGGCTTTATCGTGGAGCCGGCGGCGAACACGTTCAGCCGCCACTTCGAGCACGAGGCCGATGTTTACGGCCAGGAGGCGATCCACGGCCTCGTTGCCGATCCGCAGAAGACCGCCGTCGCCGGCTTCAATGCGCTCGGCGAGGCCTGGCTCGAGGATCCCGATCCCAGCCCCTTCATCGAGTTCTGGGAGTACAACCATCCCTCGGTGAAGACGCGCGCCAACTTCGCCGCGCAGTACGACCCGTGGGCCAATGGCGGGCACGGAAAGTTCTTTGCGAGATAGAGAATCGATGGCCAGTTCTTAGTTCACAGTTCTCAGTTCCGGCACCCCGTCGGCAACCGGGAAGGTCGAACTGCGAACTCCATCTACAATCTCTATATGCGGTTTCTTTCGCTTCTCCGCCTTCGCACCGAAGCCGCGCATCGGGATATCGTTACGCCGCAGCTGGTGCGGCAGGAAATCGACCGGGTGCATGAGCTGCTCGTCTCGGGCACGGTCCGCGAAGCCTGGAAGATACGCGATAGTATCGCGATTTTTCTCCTGGTCGAGGCCGACAGCGAAGACCAGTGCCGCTCGATCCTCGCTACTTTGCCTTTCAGCGATGCCGGGGTCCTCGAAATCGAGATGGTTGTACCCGTAGAGCCTTATATCGACGCCTTTCCTGTTCGCGCGCAGGACGGATGAGGCTTTTGCGGGTGCTCTTCCGTGCGGATGGGTTTGCGCCGGTCCGTGGGCAAACGATCCGCATCCGCAAGGCGGCATCCTGGGGCTGGAGCTGTCGCACAGATTCCGTTCTGCCGAAGTACAAAATGCCTCAGGGGCTAAAGCCCACATGGAACGCGATTATTGCGGCACGGCTGAAGCCGTGCCCTTTCAAGGGTCCGACCAACTAGGGTTGTGGAACCGGTTTTAGAATCGATTCATGCAATTCCTTACTTTATCTCGCCGGCGCGTCGACCAGTTTCCGCCGGAAGCCTTCACTCCCGAGCTGCTGGCCCGCGAAGGGCAGCATGTGCGCTAGCTGCACGCAGGCGGTGTGATTCGCGAGATCTGGATGCGCGGCGATATGCCGGGCGCGGCGATCGTGTGGGAGGCGGCCGGGGAAGCCGAACTGCGCGAGACGATTGCCAAGCTGCCGCTGTTTCAGGCGGGAATGCTCGAAATCGTGGCCGTGGTGCCGCTGAAGCCCTATCCCGGCCTGGCGGCCGATCGCTGAGCAACCATCGCGCCTCGGGTTTCCAGAGCCGGTTTCCCTCGCCCCGCCCGAGACCGTACACTAGAAATTCGTATGGCAGAATCTCCAATCGAGGAGGAGGTCCCGCATGGGCTACCCCACAAATTACAAGTACACGCGTGAACACGAGTGGATCTCGGTCGCGGGCTCGATCGGCACCATCGGCATCACCGACTATGCGCAGAATTCGCTGGGCGATATTGTCTACGTCGATGTGCCCAAAGTGGGCGACACGGTCAAGGGGCATTCGACGTTCGGGTCCGTAGAGAGCGTGAAGGCTGTGAGCGACCTCTATTCACCCGTCAGCGGCACGGTGACCGCGGTCAACGAGGAGCTGAAGACCTCACCCGACAAGATCAACGAGGACGCGCACAGCGCCTGGATCATCAAGGTAGAGCTCTCCGATCCCGCGGAGTTGGAGAAGCTGCTCGACGCCGCGGCGTATGAGGCGTTTGTGTCGGAGGAAACGGGAAGCTGAACGCAGCCTCTAGCCCTTAGCTTCTAGCTTCTAGCTGGTTTGGCGAGGGGCAAGCGGCATCAATGGAATTGATACCTACTTTTCGGCAAGGCGATCCGGCCTGCCACAGGCTTTTAGCTAGAAGCTAGAAGCTAGAAGCTAGGAGCTGAAAGCTCGAATGCGCTATCTACCCAAATCGCCCGCCGAACGAGAGAAGATGCTCGCCGAGATTGGCGCGGCTTCGATCGACGACCTTTTTGCCGTGATTCCGGGCGAATACCGGCTCAACCGCGACCTCGATGTGCCGCGGCAACATGCCGAAAGCGAAATCATCGAATACTTCAGCCGTGCGGCTGCGAAGAATTCGAGCGGCTTTGCGAGCTTTCTGGGCGCGGGAGCTTACCGGCACTACCGGCCGGTGATTATCGACTCGCTGGTGCAGCGCGGCGAGTTCCTCACCAGCTATACGCCTTACCAGGCGGAGATCACGCAGGGCACGCTGCAGGCGATCTTCGAGTTCCAGACCATGATCGCCGAGTTGACCGGCATGGACGTGGCCAATGCCAGCATGTACGACGGCTCGACGGCCGCGCCGGAAGCGGTGATGATGGCCGTCCGCGTCACCGGCCGGCACAAAGCTGTGGTGGCGCGCACCGTTCATCCCGAGTATCGCGAAGTGCTGGCGACTTACACGAAATACCAGGGGCTGCCGTCGACGGCGATTCCTTACGACGAGCAGACCGGGCGCATCGATCTGGCTGCGCTCGAACGCGCGGTGACCGAAGAAACCGCGGCGGTCCTGGTGCAAAGCCCTAATTTCTTCGGCGTGATCGAGGATATTCCCGCAATCGCGGCGATCGCACATGCCAAGGGCGCGCTGCTCATCGTCGCTATTACGGAAGCGATCTCGCTGGGGATTGTGCGACCGCCGGTTGAGGCCGACATCGTGTGCATGGAGGCGCAATCGTTCGGCGTGGCGCTCAGCTACGGCGGGCCGTTCTGCGGCGTGATCGCGGCCAAGGAGCAGTATGTGCGCCAGATGCCGGGGCGGCTGGTGGGACAGACCGTGGATCACGATGGATTTCGCGGGTTCGTGCTTACGCTCTCCACGCGCGAGCAGCACATCCGGCGCGAAAAGGCGACCTCGAACATCTGTACGAACCAGGCGCTGGTGGCGCTGATGGCGACTATCTTTCTCACCGTCTATGGCAAGGAGGGTATTCGCGAGCTGGCCGAACACAACCTGGCGAAGGCTGCTTACGCGGCCGATGCGCTTTCCTCACAGCGGGGCGCGAAGCTGGTGTTCGACGGCGCGCCGCGGTTTCACGAGTTCGTTCTCGATACCGAAGAGTCGGCGGAGTTGTGGACGCCGCGGCTGCTCGATGTGAACATTGCCGGCGGGCTGCCGCTGAAGCGCTGGTACCCGGAGCTGGGCAACGCTACGCTGTGGTGCGCCACGGAAGTGATCACGCGGGAGCAGATCGAGACGGCGGCGAGAGCGCTGACTTCGGCGCCGGTGGAGGTTTAGGCAGAGCGATGGCGACCAACGGAACCAATCCTTCAACGACGCGACGCACCACGGGCAAGGTCCGGCCGCACCAGACGCAGAACGAGGCGCTGGTGTTCGAGAAGTCGGCGCCGGGCAAGCGCGCCTATAAAATGCCGCCGCTCGATGTGCCTGCCGTCGATCCCTCAGCTCTACTTGGCGCCGCGAGGCGCGATAAAGGAGCGGAGCTCCCGGAGTTGAGCGAGATCGAAATCATCCGCCACTTCACGCGGCTCTCCACCTGGAACTACGCGATCGATCTCGGCATGTATCCGCTCGGTTCCTGCACGATGAAGTACAACCCGCGCGTGAATGAAGTTGTCGCCCGCATCGCGGGGCTTGCCGAGGCGCATCCCTATCGCGTGAACTCGCACGCGCAGGGAGGGATGGAAGTCATCGATCTGCTGCAGCGCTGCCTGCTTGAGATCACCGGCATGGACGCGATCACGCTGCAGCCGGCGGCCGGCGCGCACGGCGAGTTCACCGGCATCCTCCTGGTTCGCGCGTGGCATGAGTCGCAGGGCAATCCGCGGCGGCGGGTCATCATCCCCGACTCGGCGCACGGCACCAATCCGGCGACGGCGGCCATTTGCGGCTACGGGGTCGAAAACCTCAAGTCGAATGCCGACGGGGGCATCGATCTGGAGGCGCTGGCGCGGCAGGTGGATGAGGACACGGCGGCGCTGATGCTGACCAATCCGTCGACGCTCGGCGTCTTCGAAAAGGAGATTCACAAGATCGCCGACATTCTTCACGCCAAGGGCGCGCTGCTCTACATGGACGGCGCCAACATGAATGCGCTGGTGGGCAAGGTGCGCCCCGGCGACTTCGGCGTGGATGTAATGCACCTGAACCTGCACAAGACTTTTTCGACGCCCCACGGCGGCGGCGGGCCGGGGTCGGGACCGGTGGCTTGCAAGGCGTTTCTGGAGCCGTTCTTGCCTATTCCGGTTCTGGTAGGGCGTTCATCTGTGGGTTCCCAGGTCGCAAAATCGGGATCCATCGACTCGACTCGTGATGTAGGTCCTTCGACTCGCTCCGCTCACTCAGGAGGCTCCGGGGCACCCGGCAGCGAGTCTCAATTCGCCTGGGATTACGACAGGCCGCGGTCGATTGGACGCGTGCGGGCTTTCTACGGCAACGTGGGAATGTTTATTCGCGCGCTGGCGTATATCCTGGCCAACGGGCCCGACGGACTGCGCCAGACCACCGAAGACGCGGTGCTCAACGCCAACTACATCCGCAAGAAGCTGGAAGACGTGTATGAGCTGCCCTACAAGACGCCGTCGATGCACGAAGTGGTGTTCAGCGACAAGCGGCAGGCGGTTAAAGGAGTAAAGACCGGCGACATCGCCAAGCGCCTCATCGACTACGGCTTCCATCCTTATACGGTCAGCTTTCCGCTTATTGTGCCGGGCGCGCTGATGATCGAGCCGACGGAGAGCGAATCGGTTGAGGAACTCGATCTCTTTATCGACGCCATGCGCTCCATCGCGCGCGAGGTCGAAGAGAATCCCGAGGTGGTGAAGACCGCGCCGCACTCTACGCGGGTTTCGCGGCTCGACGAGGTGCAGGCGGCGCGGAAGCCGGTGCTGCGCTGGCGGCCGGATGAGTCGTGATCCACGGCGCGGTTCTCAGGCTGCCGGGATTGCATTTGCACTTCTGTTCAATACGGCGAATTTGATGTATGATGATTGATGTTTGATGCTGCCGTTAGGACAGGCCATGCGCACAACTCTTGCCATCGACGACGATGTTTTGGCTGCCGCAAAGGAAATGGCAGCCACAGAAGGAAAAAGCGTGGGGGAAGTAATTTCTTCGCTCGCTCGCAATGCCTTGCGCCCTACGCCCTCCGAGCGGAAAACGCGCAATGGCGTCCCTTTGCTTCCGGTGCGTCCGGGCAGCAAGCGGGTGACCTCTGAGCTCGTGCGCCAGCTCATGGAAGAGCTGCCGTGAGTTGTTTCCTGCTGGACGTGAACGTCCTTATTGCGCTGATCGATCCGACCCACGTGCAGCACGACAGAGCGCATCATTGGTTCGGCGCAACCGGGAAGCGCGCATGGGCCACATGCCCATTGACTGAAATCGGGGTCCTCCGCATAGTCGGCCACAAGCGGTATCCAAACACGCCCGGACCTCCCGCAGTGGTTGCGGAGTTGCTGGCTGGCCTGCGTGCGCTCCCAGGCCATGAGTTTTGGCCAGACGATGCAACGCTTTTCAATGATCGGATCGTCGACAGGACGCGCCTACTCGATTCCGGCCAGGTAACTGACACCTATCTCCTTGCGCTGGCCAGTGCTCACCGCGGAAAGTTCGCCACTTTCGATCGCCATCTAGTCACCGACGCGGTCATCAATGGATTGAGCGCGATCCTTCCGATCATCTAGCACCCTGTTCCCGCCTTGGCCAGCGCTTCTTTCAGGCCTTTCATGCTGATGCGCGAGGACTCTTCCGGCGTGCCGCCGCCGCGCCAGTGCGTCTCCAGGCTCACGGCGTAGCGGTAGCCGTCGTACTCAAAAGCGCGGAACTGGCCCACCCAGTCGATCACACCCGCGCCCACCGGCGCCCACTCCCACTTGCCGCCGGGCTCGCGCTTCACGTCCTTGCAGTGGCAATGGCCGATGCGGTTCTTGGGCAGCAGATCGTAGCCGTTGGGATAGGGCGTGTTGCCGGGAAATGTCGCCGCATTGCCGGGGTCCCAGTTGAGCATGAAGTTGGATTCGGTGACGGCGGCGAGCGTTCTGGCGGCCTCTTCGCCTGTGGCGGTGTTGCACGACATTTCGTTTTCGAGCAGCAGGATCAGGTTGTGCCTGGCGCAGGCCTGCGCGGCCTGGCGCAGTTTATCGTCGATGGCTTGGCGGTACGGCTTCTGGTCTTCGAGCCGCCAGAAATCGAAGCAGCGGATGCGATCGGTGGCGAAGGACCTGGCCAGGTCGATGCAGCGCTCCAGCAGCGCGTCCTGCTCCTTGAAATCGAAGTCGGCGTGGAACTGGTCGCGGTGCGGGCTCTCCTTGGATTGGGGCGCGCCGGGCCAGTCGGTCTTGAACAGCGGGCTGGCGATGTCGGTTACGCGCAGGTTGTACTTGCTGAGGATCTGGCGCGAGCGGTCGATATCGGCCGCGTCGAGATCGGAGATGTTCTTGTTCCACATGCCGCGCAGCTCGATCCATTCCAGGCCGAAGTCGCGTGCGGCTACCGAGCAGGCATGATCGAAATCCTGCGAAATCTCGTCGTTGATGACGGAGAGCCGAAAGGGGCAACTGGCGCGCGCGCTGCGCGGCAACGCCCCGAGGAAACCGGCCGCTCCCAAGCCTGAAAGAATCTCGCGTCGCGACACAGACAATGTGTTTCTCCTCATGCCGGAGCCCGTACGCGCGGCATTCCGGCTGCGATCACCATTCTAAGTCCGTCGCCGGCAGGGCCGCGAGCCATGCACAGGGGCCGGCGCATTGTGATTTTTTAGGACAGGCCTGTGTTCGAAACTCCGACATCGACCAGACTGGGCATTTCTGAGAGGTTTCTCATGAAGAAAGTCATGGCAAAGCCGTGTTTTCCACCTAATGATTTTGGCCCCCTGTGTCGATCATCCATGCAGCGGAAATTGTGACGGCCGTCACACAAAAAGGCCACCGGAGGCTCTGCGGAGAGACCGGACTGAAAGGGAATCCCCATGAAGGCAAAATTGCTGATCGTCGAAGATGAACCCATTGTGGCATTGGATCTGCAACAGGAAGTGGAGCAGCTTGGGTGCGAAGTCGTGGGCCTGGCGGAGAGCGCCGACGAGGCGCTGGTAGCCGCCGAGATCTGCCGTCCCGACCTGGCGCTGATGGACGTGCGCATTGTGGGCAGCATGGATGGAATTCAGACGGCCCGGCTGCTGCGCACCGCCTACGACGTTCCGGTCATCTTCCTCACTTCTTACAGCGATGACGCAACCATCGGACGGGCCGAGAAAGAAATGCCTTATGGGTACCTGACCAAGCCCTTCAAGAGCCGCGAGTTGAAGGCCAGCCTGCGGGTGGCGCTGCACAAGGCGCAGGCCGATGCGGCCGACCGGGTCGAGCACCAGGAGCTGGCGGCGACGATGGGCGGCGTGGCGGCGGGGTTGCTGTCGGTTTCGCTCGACGGCACGGTCAGGTTTATGAATCGCGCCGCGGAGGGCCTCACCGGATGCCCACCGGAGCAGGCCCGGGGAAAGGATCTCAACGAGATCCTCAGCCTGAGTGACGGCCTGGGGCGGCGGGTCTCCAAGCTGATTCCGCTGCAGGGCGCCGATTCGCTGGATGAGTTCGGCTGGACCCTCAACCGCGCCGGCGGGGAGACGATGCTCGTGGACCTGTCGGTTGCTTCGCTGACCGATGGCGCCGGCGAGGCGACCGGATATGTCGTCACCCTGCGCGATGCCGCCGAGCGCATGCGCGTTGCCGCCATCGCAGAGACGCTGGACCAGAGCCACTGCTTCGATACCGCCCCGATGGGCATGGTGCAGCTCGATGCCGAGGGCCGCGTGGTGCGCGTCAACAAGGCGCTGGAGCGCGAGTCCGGGGTTGAGGCAGAGCATCTCGTCGGCCGGTCGCTCACCGGCCTTGCCATGGATCCCGATCCCCGCATTGCCAAGCAGTTGATGCCCAAATTGCTCAAAGGGAACACGGTCGTCGCAACCGCGCCAACCACGGTCTCGAATTAGAAAACCTGCGTTCGATGGCTGTGGACAGGCTCGCGAGGTCGAATTCGGCTTGGTTTTCGGCTTCGTTCGCCCCATAGCCTTCGATCTCTCCGTTCCGTCAGCCCGAATCGGTAAGCCTGACGCCGGGTTCCGTAAAGGGAAGCAGCACCGGCTCGAAGTCGTTGGCGCGGCTCGGGCAACAGGCAATTCAAAGGTAGGTTATATCCAGTCCTCGCCATGCGGGGAGACAGAGGGATTCGTGCCCGCAGGAATGCCGGGCTGGGAAGGTCAATGTGTCCTCGATGACCAACTCGCACATCTTCAACTCCTCCGGGCTCGCACAACTGCCTCCGGAACTCGAGTCTCAACAGGGAGTGTCGGCGTGGCTGCAGGTGCTCTTCGAGGGGCACCCGGACATGCTGGTTGTCGCCGATGAGCACGGGCTGATTGTGGCCGTCAACTCCGCGGTCCTGTCGGGATTCGGCTACACGCGAGACCAGCTCGTTGGCCAGTCGATCGGCGTCCTGGTGCCGGAAGCGGTGCGGAACAGGCACGCCCACCACGTAGGCCAGTTCCTCGAGCACCCTACGCCGCGCGCCATGGGCGCGGGCATTGCGCTCAAAGGCCGGCACGCGGGCGGCAGCGAGTTTCCAGTCGATGTGATGCTCAAACCATTCACCGCCGGGAGTGCGCGGTACGTGATGGGGGTGTGCCGCCAGCTCGACGCGATCGCGGTGCGCAGCCAGTTGCAGATCCAGGCGCTGGTGGAGAGCGTGCGCGACTACGCCATCAACCTGCTCGATGCGGAAGGCCGCATTCTCACCTGGAACGAGGGTTCGCGGCGCATTCACGGCATGAGCGCGACCGAAGCACTCGGCCAGAGCATTTCGATTCTTTACTTGTCGCTAGATGACTCCAAAGGAGAACTGGACCGGCTGCTCGAGGAGGCGGCGCGAACCGGTCACTGTCACAGCGCCGGCTGGCGAAGAGGGCCAAACGGCAAGCCGATCTGGGCGGAAGTCGATTTCACGCCCATCCGGGATGTCTCGGGCCAACTGACCGGGTTCACCCGCGTGCTCCACGACATGACCGCGCGCCGGGAGGCGGACGAGGCTCTCCGCGAGGCCAACCGCGCCCTCGGGGAAGCGGAGGAACGTGTCCGGCTGTTGGTGGAGAGCGTGACCGACTACGCCATCTACATGCTCAATCCCGAGGGCCGCGTGGTCACCTGGGGCGTGGGCGCGGAACGAAGCCTGGGATACAGGTCGGAGGAGGCGATCGGCCAGAGTCACTCTATGTTCTTCATCCCCGAAGACATCGAAGCCGGCGCACCGGCGATGGAGCTCGCCGCGGCGGGACGGGACGGCCGCTTTGAGGCCGAAGCCTGGCGCCGGCGAAAGGACGGATCGAGCTTCTGGGCGCAGGTGACGCTGACCGCCATCCACGGTCCGAACGGGGAACCGCGCGGCTTCGCCAAAGTCACGCGCGACATGACCCGCCAGAAGCAGTTCGAGCATTCGCTGGAGCGGCTCGCGGCCGATCTCGAAGTCCGCGTTGCGGAGAGAACCAGGCAACTCGAATCCACGGTGGCGGAGCTGCGCCGCAAGAACGAGGAGGTAGAGGCGTTCGTCTACATCGTGTCTCACGACCTGCGCGCGCCGCTGGTCAACGTGCAGGGATTCGCCCGCGAACTGGAGGAGAGTTGCGCGCGGCTGAAGACGATTCTCGCGTCCAGTCCGCAACTGGCGCATGAGCGGGAGACGGTCCGCGAGATTCTGGACGAAGAGATGGCCGGCGCGTTGCGTTTCATCTCGGCATCTTCCTCCAAGTTCGAGCGCCTCATCGATGCGCTGCTTGGCCTGTCGCGCCAGGGGCGGCAGGTCTATCAGCCGGTCTCCGTCGACGTCCAGGACCTGGTGGTGAATACCGTTGCCACTCTGCAACAGATGATTGCGGAGGCCGGGGCAACGGTGACCGTGGGGTCGTTGCCGCGGGTGACGGCGGATACGACCGCCCTCGGCCAGGTGTTCTCGAATCTGATCGCCAACAGCATAAAGTACCGCAGCCCGCTGAGGCCCCTGGAAGTAGAGGTGGGCGGGGAGACGGAGGGGGCATCGGTGCGCTATTGGGTGCGGGATAACGGGCTGGGCATTCCGGAGTCCGGAAAATCCAGGCTCTTTCAGGTCTTTCAGCGCCTGCATCCCAAGCAGGCCGCCGGAGAAGAGATGGGCCTGGCCATCGCACATCGCATTGTGGAGCGGCACGTAGGCCAGATCTGGGCCGAGAGCCGGGAGGGCCAGGGAACGACCTTCTTCTTTTCCCTGCCCGAGCAGTCCGGTGCAGCGCCCGCCGTTCACAAAGAGGCTTACGCAAATGAGCGCTAATGAATCCGCGTTCTCTATCCTGATCGTCGATGACGACGAAGGCCACGTCGAATTGGTGCGTCGAAACCTGCGCCGCATCGCCGTCAGCAATCCGATCGTAGCTTTGCACGACGGAGCCCGCGCGCTCGAATACGTCTTCAGGCGCGGCGAATTCGCGCAGCGCCCCGCCGGGGACCCGCTGATGCTGCTCGACCTCAACATGCCCGGCACGGTCAACGGGGTGGAGGTGCTGCGGCAGATCAAGTCCAATCCGGCCACCCAAAAAATGCCGGTCATTATGTTGAGCACCACGGACGATCCGCGCGAGATTGCGCGCTGCTATGAACTGGGCTGCTCGGTCTACATCACCAAGCCCGTCGACTCCGCTCAGTTCATTGAGGCGATCAAGCGTCTGGGGTTTTTCCTGCAGATCATCCGCGTGGCGAAGGCGGACATCGAAATTCCCGAGGTGCTCACGCAATGAGCAGCTTGGCTATTGAACAGCTTCCCAAGTTGAGCCGCGTGCTCCTGGTGGAGGACGACTCCGCCACCGCGGAACTGGTGAGGCGCTCATTGCAGCGCGCCGGCTACTCTGTCGAGATCGCCGATAGCGTCCAAGCGGGGTTGGAGGCGTTGCGCGGCAACCGCAATGGCGCATTCGAAGCGCTGCTCCTGGACTACCAGCTTCCCGATGGCGAGCCATGGCGGGTGGCCGATGCGGCGCATGCCTGCGTCCCGGAGGTGCCGGTGGTTTTTGTGACCGGCATGAGCGGCGAAGATTTAGCCATCGAAGCGCTGCGCCGGGGTTTCGCCGACTACGTGAAGAAGACCGCCGACTTTTGGAACGAGTTGCCTGCGGTGCTGGAACGCGTAGCGCGGCTGAGCCGCATGAAGGGCCGCCTGGATGAAACCGATGCGCTGATGCGGGCGATTGTCGAGCAGTCCTCGGACCTTGTTGCGGTGTGCACTGGTGACGGCACGCTGGTGTACCTCTCGCCGGTGTGCTTTGCGCTGCTGGGCAAGCATCCCAGCGACCTGATGGGAAGCTCGTGGACCGAGATCGTGGCTCCGGAAGACCGGCAACTGCTGCTCCAAATGCATGCCGGTCTGGACCAGAACCCATCCCAGGTGGCCGCCTTGCGATGCCGGTACAAGGGCGGGTCGCTTGCCTGGATGGAGGCGAGGGTTGAGCTTCTTCAGGCCGCCGCGGGCACCGAGCGGAAGATCGTGCTCACTCTCCATGATGTGACCGCGCAGCGCGAGCACGAACGGCAGATTCAGAGCTCTCTCGAGGAAAAGGAAGTGCTGCTGCGCGAGATTCACCACCGCGTAAAAAACAACTTGCAGGTGGTTCAGAGCCTGCTGAAGATGAGCGCGCGCAAGTTGCCCGACTGCGATGCGCGCATCGCCGTCGAGAGCACGGTGGAACGCGTTCACGCGATGTCCATGGTGCATGAGCGGCTTTACCAGATGCCCAGCCTGTCCGCGCTTCCCCTTGAAAACTACCTGAGCGATCTCTTCGCCGGGACCATCCAGGCCTATTCGCTGGCGCCCAGCCAGGTGCAGCTCAAGCTCGATGTGGAGGAGATTCTTCTCCCGCTCGATCGCGCGGTGCCCTTTGCGCTGCTGGCCAACGAGCTGTTGTCGAACTCGTTCAAGCACGGATTCCCCGGCAGCAGGCGCGGAACCATTGCCGTCTCGGTCCATCGCATGGAGGGGGCGATCCGCATGGTCATCGAAGACGACGGGGTTGGTTTGCCCGCGAATTTCGACGTGGTCCATTCGAATTCCATGGGATTGAAGCTGGCCGCAAACCTGGCTCATCAGCTCGGCGGGCGGCTGGAGTATAGCTCCGGGCAGGGCTGCCGCGTAGAGGCGGATTTTACGCGGATGTAGCGTCGCCGCCGGACCAGCCGCGAATCATATGTCCCTCATCTTCGATTCGTCTGGACGTCGCGAGTCGCGCTCACCTGCGCGCGTACTCCTTGGTTTGCCCGGTGCGCGTGTTGGTCACCGAAAAACCGCCGTCCGCCGACGCGACAACCTTGAAATAAGCGCCGTCGCCATCGCCTTTCGGATTCGCAATCAGAGGCTCGGGACTATTGTGGGCGGCGTCGGAGTCTTCGGCTGCGTGCAACTGCCACAGATCCTCGAGCCCCGGGCTGTCGTGGACCGTCTGCCACGCCTCGGGGCTTCCGCCCTTGTGCGCGCCATTGTTCATGATGGCTACGCGGGGGTGAATCGCGTCGACGACGGCGCGGGAGTTCGATTGGTCGAGGCCGTGGTGGGTGGTCAAATAGAGATCGACTTGCCCGATCAGATCGTTGGGGCAAACTAGGTCGACTTCCCTGGCCTTGGTCAGATCGCCGAGGTCGAGAAAACGAAACTTGCCATATCGGACAAGGATTCCGACGGAGCGGGGATTCTCGGAGGAATCGAGAGTCCACTTGGGCTCCGAGGCGCAGTAAGGGTTGGGCGTGGGCTTGATGCCCGGCACCGTTTTGATCACGTTGCCGTCAGCCGTCAGCACGACGATTTTGAGATCGGGAATGTCGATCGTGTCGCCGGGATGCACGATGCGCCGCGGCTTGCCCTGGATGGCCTTGAGATACGCGGCGTAATCGTGTCGCGTGATGTCGGAATCTTCGCGGTTTTCGCCGTGGTCGATGAACTCACCTACTTGAACGCGTTTGACCAGCTCCGGCACGCCGCCCACATGGTCGACGTGAAAGTGCGTGATAAGCACATGATCGAGTTTCGTGATGCCCGCGTCGTGCATGGCGGCCATGACGCGATCGGCATCGCGGCCGTTGTTGCCCGGCCAACCCGTGTCGATGAGCAACGAAGCGCCGGCTGGCGAAACCAGAAGCGTCGATTGGCCGCCTTCCACGTCGATCGAGTAGATGAGCAGGTGCTTTGCGTGGTTCGCCTGCGCGCTGACGGGCGGCGACAAAACTCCGCGGCCGGCCAGCACCGTAAATACACCAAGTAAAACGAAGATGCAGGCAAAGCGCCGCCGCAACCGGCCGTTTTCATGACTCATGCGGCAATTCTCGTCAGTTTTCATATCTCCGCCACTGTATTCGATCATGCGTATTCTCTCCAACTCTCCGGAAGTTCGGCGCCGGATGCGGAAAAGTCCGTGTCCCGTCACACATTGCCCTGCCGCATCTGTTCGGCGAGGTATTCCGATGCCCGCATCGACAGCGCCAGAATGGTCATCGTCGGGTTTTGCCAGCCTCCGCTTACAAAGCTGCTTCCGTCTACCACAAACAAATTCTTGATATCGTGACTCTGGTTCCACTTATTCAGAACGCTGTTTTTGGGGTTGTCGCCCATACGGCAGGTGCCTAACTCGTGAATGCTGTATCCGGGCGGATTCGGATCGTAGGTTTTGGAGAGCACTTCAAAGCCGGCGGCTTCAGCCATGGCAATGCTGGTGTCCACCGCGTCGCGCGCCATGTTGAATTCGTTGTCTGAGTATTTCGTTTCCACGTGCAGCACCGGAATACCCCATGCGTCGACAACGGTATGGTCTATGCTCACCTGATGCTCATAGTGCGCCAGGACCTCGCCCATGATGCCGGTGGAGAACCCGCTCCCCTTGTAGCTCTCCAGCTTTCTATGTAACTCCTCTCCATAACTCGCGAAATGATGCGAACCGATTGGGCCAAGCCCGCTATAAACATTCAGGGCATATCCACGGATAAAGTTATTGGCCTTTGACTCGATATTGCGAAAACGCGGAACCAGCGCGCCTCCACCCATCAGTTCGTGAGTCGCTCTTCCATCGCGCGCCTCGGGGACGGAACACTGGATGCCCGGCCCGTAGACCTGGTCGATCAGGTAGTGGCCGAGGACTCCGCTCGAATTCGCCAGCTTGGAGTTAAGTAACAGACGCGTGCTTTCGAGAGTTCCCGCGGCCAGGACCACTACGCGCGCCTTCACGGACATTTCACGGCGCGAGATGCGATCGACGAAGTGAGCCTCGTTCACCAATCCGGTATTCTTGTCGACTCTGAGTTCGCGCACCACCACGTTGGGAATGGCGCGCAGCCTGCCGGTCTCGAACGCTTCCGGCAAAAGCAGATTGATCGAACTCGCGAGTCCATTCACTCCCAGAGAGCTGCGCGCCTTGCAGACCGGGACACCCATCTTCTTCCCGGCATCGACAAAGCGCTGCATGCAACCGGACCACGGCGAGTCGTCGATCACGAAATTGCCGTCGGGATATTGCGGCAGGCCCTCCGGCCGCCCGAGGACGCGGAAGATTTCTTCGACGCGCGAGTAATACGCAGCCAGATCAGCCAGGGCGATGGGCCAGTCGTCGCCGAAGCCATCATGCGACTTAGCTTTGAACTCATAGTCGCTGAGGCGGAACGACTGCCGCGACCAGAAAAGCGAGCGACCTCCGAATAACCGCACTCTTACCCAGTTATAAGGATGCTGCAGATCGAAGGTATAAGGAACTTCCTTTTCATCGACCCATGTATTGGCATTGAATTCATTCGATTGAAATACGTGCGGCAGCTTTCCGGGCTCTTTGAAGCCGCGAAAAGGCAATGCGTAGGCGGGTTTGAGCTCAGTATCCTTGCGCGCGTCGGCGATCGGACCGGCGTTGAGCATGAGACACGAGATGCCCTTCGCGGTGAGTATCTTTGCCGCCATTCCGCCGGAATGACCGGAACCGATAATCAACACATCGACAATTTCATCTGGCATGACTTATTGAGTCTCCGGCGCAGGGCGATTTTATCTGCTTTGCGCTTCGCGTATTGTTGGTGAAGCTTTGAATAAGCGACTTGAATTCCCTCAGGGGCTAAAGCCTACCATTTTCCAGCGATTTTCGGCACGACTAAAGTCGTGCCCTGATACAAACCGAGTTTTTGAAACACACTTTAGGAGTGTTGAGGTGGCGCGGTTGATCGGCTTGCGGCTTCATGGGCTTGACGGCGCATGTCGGGATCGACCGGATACCAGTACGGTTCGAGCGTTGTCACCTGGTTCCCCGCGGCCACATCGGCTTCGCTCCATCCTTGCGAGTTGATGGTGGCGAAGCGGATGTCGCTGTGGGCGAGGTTGATGAAATGCTCGAATCCCTCCGACGGCAAATGATCCGGCATCCACGCCCGCAACCAGGGCCGAATAATCTCGTCGGCTTGCGCCGCGGTGACCATTGCGAACTCGACTCCGAATTTTTGCCGCGCTTCCGCGTCGAGGCGGTCGAGCCCCGATCGATAGGTCTGCTGGCGCTCATTGGGCGACGCCGCGATCAGAAAGTCGAGAAACTCCGGTGTTCCTACTTCCATGGCTCCCGGATAGCCGTCGATCGGCGGCACCAGGATTTCGCACAGCCGGCACAGCGCCGCAAACTGCAGGTCGGTGAAGAAATGTGCGTGGGTCTGCGCCACGGCGTCAGGCACCAGCGGCGTCATCGGCAGCGGCTTCGCCTCCATCAAGCCTTCCATCCACGGCACGGGCCCCGGCGGCGCGGGGGCTCGCGGCGGCACGATGGCAGCTTGCTGTACGGGTGCGGCTGGAGCCGCGGACTGCTGCGCGAGCGCTGCCTTAGCCGTTACCGAAGCAGCTATCATTGCTTTGACAAAGTCACGCCTTTGCATTTCGGATCGGTCTCCTTCAATGTTTCCCGACTATTTAATCATCACTCCTGCGCGCCGGGATTGTCGACGGCGCCGTTCTTAAGCGCCCACTCCGCAAATCCCGCGGGAGCGTTCTTGAGTCCCGCAATGTTGGCGCGTTGAATGCTCTTGAGCCGCTGCCATTGAATATTCTGTACATTCGCATTGCGCATGTCGGCATCGTCCAGCGTCGCTCCGGAAAAGTCGGCACTTGCAAGGTTGCTGCTTGTAAGATCGGCGTTGCGAAGATCTGCCTGGGTAAAGTTTGCGCGGTCGAGCGCAGCGCTGCGAAAATTTGCGGAGTTGAGGTTGGCAAGCGTGAAATTGACTGAGGTGAGATTGCTGTTGCGCAGATCGGCGGAACTGAAATCGGAGCGCACCAGGTCGGCGCCGGCGAGATTGAGTCCCTGCAGAAATGCGGATGAAACATCGACGCCTACCAGCGGTACCTTATCCGCGTTCAGTTCCTGCAACGCTTCGATTCTGCCGCCGCTTCCGCCCTTTCCCTGCGCGGTGTTGATGACCTGCCAGGCCTGGTAGTGTCGCTGTTTGATGCGGTCGCCCGACTCGGAAAAGTAGAAGATGACCGCGATCAGGACCGAGAACGTCCCGAGATACTCAAGCACCTCGAGGAATGCCCAACGGCTTAGCGCGAACGCGACGCACTCCCATATCCATTCGAAGGCGATGAAGGGAGTGAGCCACCTGCGCGCGGCGCTCGGCTTGCGTTTGGCCCATGGTGCGGGACGTTCTCTTGGCAAATGCAGAATCATGGGTGAGGTTCTCGCGGCATTCGCGTGTGATTCTACAACTAGCCGGTGTTTCTCAATCCCGCCGAGATGCCGCTAATCGTGGCGGCGATGGCGCGGTTCACTTCCGGCGTCTCTTCTCCAGCGCGCTTGCGGCGCAGCATGTCGACCTGGATCAAATGCATGGGATCGACGTAGGGATTGCGCAGCTTGATCGAGTTGGCCAACATGCGGTTCGACTGCAACAGTTCGGTTTGACGGGTGATGGCGAGAACGGCGCGCACAGTGCGATGGAACTCGGCTTCGAACAGATCGTAAATGCGCTCGCGAATTGCCGGATCTTCGACAAGAGACGAGTAGAGGCGCGCCGTGGCCAGGTCGACCTTGCCCAAGGCCATCTCGACGTTGCGCACCAGATCGATGAAGAGGGGAAATTCTCGAGCCATGGTTTGCAACAGCTCGAGCGCGCCCGACCGGCTGAGGTATTGCTCGATGGCAAAGCCGACGCCAAACCACGCCGGTACCAGCAGCCGCGATTGCGTCCATCCGAAGACCCAGGGGATGGCGCGAAGATCCGCGAGGCTCTGCTGAGCCGTCAGCACGGGGGCCGCATGTTCGATTGGTGCGATTGAAGAAGTGCGGCGCGCGGGCCGGGAACCTATTTTGGCCTGCTCCAACTCGCCCACCGGAGTGGATTGCTCGAAGTAAGTCACCACATCGGGATCATCGAGAATGTGTCTGCGATAGAACTGGAATGAGATGGCGGAAAGCTCGTCGAGCGCGGCCTCCCATTCAGGCCGGAGTTCGCCGGTGAAATGGCCTTCGGGATCGCGCGCGTTGGGCCGCGCCAGCGCATCGAGCGACGCGGCAATCATCAGCTCCAGGTTGCGCTCGGCGAGCACTTCGTCGGCATATTTGAAGTTAAGAACTTCGCCTTGTTCGGTGATGCGCAACTGGCCGTCGAAGGCGTCCATAGGCTGGGCGAAGATGGCGCGGTGAGTGGGTCCTCCGCCGCGGCCCACGGTGCCGCCGCGGCCGTGGAAGAGGCGCAGCTTTACGCCGCACTCGCGGGCCACAACGTGCAGGTCGCGATGGGCGCGGAATATCTCCCACGTGCTGGTCAGCATGCCGCCATCCTTGTTGGAGTCAGAATAGCCGAGCATGACCTCCTGCCAGTTATCCCAGGAGGCGATCAGCTTGCGATAGTCTGGCCGGCTCCACAACTCGCGGCAGACGGCGGGCGAGCGGCGCAGGTCTTCGATCGACTCAAACAGCGGCACCGGCATCAACCCCGGATCGTCCTCCGAACCTTCCACGCGCACGCCGCCCAAACGGGCCAGTCGAACCACCGAGAGCACATCTTCAACCGATGCGGCGCCGCTGATGACGTACTGCCGAATCGCTTCGGGCGAGCAGCCTGCTTTTACTTCCGCCACTGCGCGAAAGGTTTCCAGCACGTCCGCGGTCTCGGGCGAGAGCCCGCCGGTCAGCGCGGGTGCCGCGGTGTCCCCTATCGCCTCCTGCAGGGCGAGGGCGTGTGTGCGCGCATGCTGGCGAATGTCGAGCGTGTGCAAGTGCAGCCCGAAGGTGCGCGCTTGCAGAATCAGGGGATCGAGAAGCGTGCGCGCAATGCGAATTCCGCAATTGGCTGCGAGCGAAGCGCGCAATGTTTCAAGGTCGTCGAGAAACTCTTCTACGGAGCAATAGGCGGGCAAGGCCTGGGCCAATTTGTCGTGGGCTTCACTCAGCGTAAACGACGTTACGGGAAGTGTGGCGCCGGCGGGTCCAGGGTGCTCCATGGTGCGATGCACGCGCGCCTTTACGCAGATGATGAAACGGCGATAATACTCGAACTCATATTGCTCTCCGAAGATCTGGGCCTCGGGGGTGTGCACCTGCGCCACGTACGAACGCAGCTTTTCGAGCAGCGCGGCGCTCACGGGCCGTTGCTGGGCGCTGGTGGTGAGCAGGTCGATGATCTCGTCGAGCTGGCGCTGATAGAAGAGCAGCAGGTGGCCGCGCGCCAGGCGGATCGCGTCGCGCGTAACTTCCGGCGTGACGAATGGATTGCCGTCGCGATCTCCACCGATCCAAGAGCCGAATACGAGCACCTGCGGCAGCATGTGCGCTTCGATCTCGAGGGTGTACGCCGCGCGCAGCGCCTCGGCAATTTCGCGATAAAGATTGGGCAGCGTGGCAAAGATGGAGACATCGTAATAGTCGAGCCCCATTTTGATTTCGTCGTAAACGGTGGGGCGCCGCGAGCGCACTTCGTCTGTCTGCCACAGGCTCGTGATCTCGGCGAGCACCAGCTCTTCAAGACGCGCCAGGTCCTGCTCGGGAACAGGAATGCGGTCGAGCGTGGCGAGAATCTCACCGATGCGGCGGCGCTTGAACATGACCGAGCGGCGCGCCACTTCAGTGGGGTGGGCGGTAAATACGGGCACGACCAGCACGCGGCGAAGGTATTCCAACGCCTCCTCGGCATCGATGCCTACGCGGCGCATCGCGCTGAGCGTGCCGGCGAGCGAGCCGCGCTGCTTGCCGGCCTCGCCACTCAACTGCAGCGCCATGCGCCGGCGCTTGCGATGGTTGGTCTCGGCCAGGTTGATCAGCTCGAAATAGAAAGCGAATGCGCGCGTAAGCAAAATGGCGCGCTCGGCGGGCAGCGAATGCACCAGCTCGAGCGCCTTGGCTCCCTGCCGCGCGGCTTCCTTTTCGTTGCCGTGCGCCTCCGCGTCGCGGCGGCGAATGGTGCCCTGGCGCAGCGCCTCTACGTGTTCGAAGAGATCGTCACCGGCCTGTTCGCGCAGCACTTCGCCGAGCAGCATGCCGAGGGAGCGCACATCGCGGCGCAGCGGCGCCTCTTTCAACTCGCCGGATTGCGCTTCCAGCTCGGCCAGCCGCTGCGACCAGCTCTCGGGATTCCACAACAGAGGCATCTTGTTTCGATTATGCACGACGCGCGCTCAAAGGCGCAGGGTAAGGGCGAGCCTGGAACCGCGGAGAGCCTTTCCCGTGCGCGCACTTAGTTTCGACCGACTATTCCACAGAAATGCGCCCTGGAGATACTAGGATTCGGCGCGATAATGTCGCCATATGCGTTCCCATCCGCGCGAGAAGATTGGTAGAAACGATGCTTGCCCGTGTGGCAGCGGAAAGAAGTACAAGCGCTGCTGCTTGAGAGTCGACTCCGCGCCGGACGACAGTCCATGGCAGCGGCAGCGCGATGCCTCCGACCGGTTGTCCGACGACATGATGAAGTTCGCGCGCCGGGAGTTCCCCGAGGCCAGGGAGGAAGCATGGATGGATTTCAACCAGACGCTCTTTGCGCCCTCGATGGACAAATTCGAAGGGGAACACCAGATCTTCGTGCCCTATTTCCTCTTCGACTGGCATCCGAACCCGCCGCGGAAACGGCGCGGACGGCCTGCTAAGCCGGGAATCGTGGCGCAAGATTATTTTGCGAGGCGAGGCAGCAGGCTGTCCGAGCTGGAACTCATGATCCTACAAGAGAGTCTTTTCGAGCCGGTCAGCTTTTATGAGGTTATGGAGTCGAATCCCGGTCACGGAATGGTCCTGCGCGACCTGCTGATCGGCGGCGAATGCGAGGTCGAAGAGCACTCAGGGTCCACGCATGCGAAGAGCGGCGACATTGTTTACGCGCAGATCTGCCGCCTGCCCGAGGTC
This sequence comes from Occallatibacter sp., assembly GCA_049676965.1. Classification (GTDB taxonomy): domain Bacteria; phylum Acidobacteriota; class Terriglobia; order Terriglobales; family Acidobacteriaceae; genus Telmatobacter. The sequence continues at coordinate 36,581 of JBAUBR010000074.1, read as the reverse complement.
AACACCCTGAGCCGGATGGCACCTCTGCGCATTTCGCCGGGGAGAAAGCCGGAGATCGTGGGGCTGCGGGTCGCCTTGCGCCGCAAGATCGCGAAGTTGAGTCGGGATCTCACGGCCGAAGATCTGATCCACTACCGGGATATGATCCGAGGCGTTTACCTCGACATTCGCGATGTCATGCATCGGCCGCCGAAGCTTTGCAACACCGACGGAGACCCGCTTGTTTTTCATAACCTCACGTTCTCCATACTGTCGGCGCTGGTGGCCTTCGATGCGCTGGCGCCGCTGGCATGGGGCCAGACCAAGGAGGAGTTGATCGAGGAAGCGGAGATCGACGCCGACGGCACGCTGCGCAGCGCGACGATTGAATGGAAAAAGAAGGGCAACAAGATGCACGCGCACTGGGATAGCACGATCATGGGGCGCTTGCGCATTTCCGGACATACGCTCGAAGTCGAGGTGAATTCGGCGAACCGGGCAAAGAGGATTACAGGGGAGATCGAAGAACGACTGGGGATGATGGCGACGCTGAAAAGCACACGCAAGCAGACTCCCGAAGAAGCGATTCAGGAATCGAATAAGAGACGGGCGGCGCGTGACGGCGGAGAATCAAAGGAAGAAGCCGCACTCGACCCCGAAACGCAGCGCGAGTTTCTGGCCATCTCGCAGGAAGAGACAGAAGCGTGGGTTCATGCGAAGATACCGGTGCTTGGCGGGTATACTCCGCTAGAAGCCGTCGCCGACCCGGACGGCCGGGAGATCGTCGAAGGCTTGCTTCTCGACTGGGAGCGCCGCTTCGAAGGACCTCAGCCTCCCGGGTCGTTCTGCCCCGACGTGAACGCGGTGCGAAGATTGTTGAATCTTCCCGTTCCGGCAGAAGCTCGGTAGGCACGCTCTCGCATCAGCGCAGAGCCTCTTGGCCTTCGAGCTGCGTCGCCAACTCTTCCCACTCGGCGGTCAGAGCGGCGAGCTGTGCGCGCAGCTCTTCGGCAAGCGTGGTAAGCCGCTGCGTTTCCGCGGCGGAGACGAAGACGCCTAATAGTTCTTCGGTGTGCGCCATCGCGGACTCGACGCGCGGGATTTCTTCTTCGAGAAAGGCGCATCGGTCTTCCATCTGCTTTTGCTTGATCGGATTCAGGCGGCGGGAACGCGTCGTGGCTGAAGCGCCGTTTGGCACATCAGGGCCGCCTTCGATAACGATCGTCGTCCCGAACTCCGCAACCTTGCTCTTCTCCACGGGTCCCCGCTTTGCATTCGCGGACAGTTCAGATGCGGACGCGCCGGCGGCGAGCGCCTCTTTACGGCGAAGGTAATCTTCGTAGTTATCCTCGTAGGTCGTCACGGCGCCGTTTTCAACTTCGAGCACGCGCGTGGCCAGGCGATCGATGAAATAGCGGTCGTGGGAAACGAAGATCACGGTGCCGGAGAATGCCGCGAGCGCCTCGAGCAGCACGTCCTTGGCGCGCATGTCGAGGTGATTTGTAGGCTCATCGAGCAGGAGAAAGTTCGAGGGAGAAACCAGAATCCGCGCCAGCGCATAACGGTTGCGCTCGCCGCCGGAAAGAACGCCGAGCGGCTTGAACACATCATCGCCGCTGAACAGAAAACAGCCGAGCAGCGAGCGAAGCTCGACTTCCGGCACCTTGATTGCCGCACGGCTGATGTCGTCGAGCATGCGCGCATCCGGGTCCAGTACTTTGTACTGGTCCTGCGCGAAATACTCGCTCACGACGTTGTGGCCCGGGCGCACCGAGCCGGCCGAAGGCGCTTCCACCTGCGTCAGAAGGCGAATCAGCGTGGACTTGCCGGCGCCGTTCACGCCAACCAGCGCCACCCGGTCGCCGCGCTCGATCGTGAACCGGACATTGCCGAACACTTGTTTGGGACCATAGCTCTTGGCGAGGCCTTCAGCCTCGACCACGATCCGTCCCGACGGCGCGGGCTGGGGAAATTTGAAGTGGATGACGGGCTCTTCGCGGGGGACCTCGATGCGCTCGATCTTTTCGAGTTCCTTGATGCGGCTTTGAACCTGTTTGGCCTTCGTCGCCTGGTAGCGGAAGCGATTGATGAAGGCTTCAAGGTGTTCGATCTGCTCGCGCTGGTTGCGATATGCCGCCTCCAACTGCGCGCGGCGCTCATCCTTCTGTTTCACATAGGTGGTGTAATTTCCCTGATAGATCGTCAGAGCCTTATTCCATATCTCGACGGTGCGGTCGATGGTTACATCGAGAAAGTAGCGATCGTGGGAGGTGAGTATGTAGCCGAAGGGATAACTCTTGAGATAGTCTTCGAGCCAGTTGCGGGTTTCAAGGTCGAGATGATTGGTGGGCTCGTCGAGCAGCAACAAGTTCGGCCTGGCGAGCAGCAGTTTGGCCAGCGCGATGCGCATCTGCCAGCCGCCGGAGAATTCGTCGGTCTGGCGGCCCCAATCGTTTTTGCCGAATCCGAGGCCGGTCAGCACGCTGCCCACCTGCGCGTCGAGGGCGTAGCCATCGAGCGAATGGAAGCGCTCCTGCAACATCGAATAGCGCTCCGCGGCGGTGGCGTACTCAGGGCCCTCGTGGTCGAGCTCGGCCAACTGGCCGGCGAGGCGCTCAATCTCGCGTTCCATCTCGTGCAGCTCATCGAAGACCGCAAGACATTCTTCGAAGACGCTCCGCCCAGCCAGCCGTAACCCCTCCTGGGGAAGGTAGCCGATGCTCATTCCGCGCGTTTGCTCTACGGCGCCGTAGTCGAGCGAATCGAGACCGGCGAGGACTTTCATCAGCGTGGATTTGCCCGCGCCGTTTGCGCCCACCAGCGCGGTCTTTTCGCGCGCGCGAATGAGCCAGTTGGCCTCAAGAAACAGCACGCGCGGCCCGAAGCGTTTGCCCGCGTTTTTGAGCGATATCATCCCTCTCTATTTTCGCAGATAACTCGGATCGGCGGGCCGCTATGGCACAATCGGGGCAGGGCAGACGAACAGAATCTCGAGCAAGGAAGCGAAGATATGACTCGCGAAGAGAAGTACAAATCGTTTCGGGAACTGCATGAGCGGCCGGGTTGCTTTCTGATTCCCAATCCGTGGAATGCTGGATCGGCGAGGATACTCACCGCGCTCGGCTTCGAAGCACTCGCGACTACGAGCGCGGGTTATGCATTCAACGCCGGACTGCCCGACTCGCCTCTCAAATTGACGCGCGAGGGGATTCTCGGCAATGCGAAATTTATCGTCGATGCTACCGATCTGCCGGTTTCCGCCGACATGCAGAACGGCTTTGGCCACGCGCCTGAAGCGTGCGCGGAGACGATTCGGCTGGCCGCGAAGATTGGCCTGGCGGGCGGTTCGATCGAGGATTCGTCCGGTGAGGCGAACGATCCGATCTACGAATTCGAGCTTGCGGTGGAACGCGTGGCCGCCGCGGCCGAGGCCGCTCGCGATTGCCAGTTCTTGCTGACGGCGAGAACCGAGAACTTTCTGTGCGGACGCCCCGACCTCGATGACACAATTCGGCGGCTGCGAGCCTTCACCGAGGCCGGAGCCGACGTTCTCTACGCGCCGGGACTGCCAAGCCTGGAGGCGATTCGCGAGGTTTGCGCCGCGGTCCCCAAGCCGGTGAATGTGCTGATGGGATTGAAGGGGGCGACTTATTCGGTGGATGAGATCGCGGCCGCGGGAGCAAAGCGGATCAGCGTAGGTGGATCGCTGGCCCGCGCGGCGCTGGGAGCATTCGTGCGCGCTGCGCGCGAGATGAAGGACAAAGGCACGTTTACTTATGCTCAGGATGCGATCTCGCACGCGGAAGTGAGCCGGTACATGGAATAGAGCGAGCCTTTGGGAAGATGCGAGCAAGCGACTTGAATTCCCTCAGGGGCTGAAGCCCGCCATCATTCTGCGGCATGTGCGGCACGACTGAAGTCGTGCCCTTTCAAAACATCGGCTTATTCAGAGGTTCCTCAGGTGGCTGCGGAAAAACGCTCGGTTGCCCGCTGGATTCGCGAAAATCTGTCGCAGGGGCTGAAGCCCACCGTTCATTCTGCTGCATCCGCGGCAGTCGGGGCTGAAGCCCTGACCTACCAGTCATGCCCTGATACAAAACCTGAGACAATCCTCGAACTTTCCTTATAAACTAAAGTGTCTCCAGTTGTGTGCGAATGAAACGTATGAAGTTTCCCAGCGCCGTCGCCATGGAACGGTGGCCGTGGGCAGTGCGCGGCCTGCTTGGGTGCGTGGCAGCGATCCTGGCGGTCGCGCTCACTTACTCGGTGCAGCCGCTGCGCGCTTTTCCGCTGCTGCTCGCCTTCCCGACCGTGATCCTTACTTCCTGGTTTCTGGGCATGTGGGGAGGCGTGCTCTGCGCTCTCACGGACGTAATACTTGTCGATGCCTTTCTGACCAAGCCGCAGTTTCGTTTGTCGATTGGCGATGAGCGCGAGGAACTGCGGCTGGCGATGTTTCTCTTTATCTCGATATTTCTGGGATGGATGATCCGCCGACTTGCCCAGCAGCGCGCACAACTGGCTACGCAGGAGTTGAATCAGCGCCTGATCCTGGCCGACGCGGAACGGAAACTGGCGGAAGAACGCGCCAGAATCGGCAATGCCCTGCGGGACCGCGATGAGATGCTGCAGATTGCGCTGCGCGCCAATGGGATGGGACTCTGGGTTTGGGATTTCGAGCAGGGGACGGTCGACCGCTCCGAGGAGATGTTTCGCATGCTGGGGCGCGAGCCGGGATCGTTCGGCGAGGAACCGGATGAGTGGCTCAAGTTCGTCCATCCCGAAGACCGGGAGGGTTTGATCGAGCAGTTCCAACAGATTCGGGCAACGGCGGCCGATTACCACCGGCAATACCGGGTGGTATGGCCCGACGGATCGGTGCACTGGCTGGAGTCGCAGGGCAAATGCCAGAAGAATAGCGATGGCCGCGCCACGCGCATCGTAGGAGTGATCGCCGATATTACGCATCGCAAGAACGCCGAAGAGGCGATGCTGCGCGCGGAAAAGCTCGCGGTAGCCGGAAAACTGGCGGCCTCGGTGGCGCATGAGATCAACAATCCGCTCGCCGCCGTGGCCAACCTGCTCTACCTGATCTCGCTGGCGGAGACGGCGGAGGCCGCGCGCTCACAGGCCCAGGTGGCGCTCGAGGAGTTGATGCGCATCTCGCTCATCACGCAGCAGACACTGAAGTTTCATCGCCAGGCCGGCGCTCCCAAACCGACTCTTCTGTCGGAAGTAGTCGAGTCGGTTCTGGTTCTTTTTCGCGCCAAGCTGCAGGCCGCGCAGATTGCGGTGGAAGTTTGTGTAAAGACGGAGACTGCTGTGGCCTGCTTACCCGGCGAGACACAACAGATCTTCGCCAACCTCCTGGCGAATTCGATTGAAGCCATGCCGCGCAACGGACGGATTCTGATCCGCCTGCGCGAATCCTGCGATTGGCGTGACCGCGCCACGGCGGGCATGCGGGTAACCTTTTGCGATTCCGGTTCGGGCATGAATCGCGCAACTATTCGACGCATCTTCGAGCCGTTTTTTACCACCAAGCCGGACACCGGAACCGGACTTGGCTTGTGGGTGGTATCCCAGTTGGCAGAGCGCCACAACGGGCACGTACGCGTATGGAGCTGGCAGTGCGCGCAATCGAACGGGACAGCATTTTCGGTTTTCCTGCCCCGGGGCAGCGAGCTGCCGGCCGAAGAACAGGCAGACAGCGCGACGGCGGAGCTTGGCGCGCTCGCTGTGGAGGAATAGCGAACCGCCGCGCCGCCAATTGAATTGCGGCGCGGGCGGACCCGCTATAGCGCGAGCGCCATGCGCACGGCGCGATCTTTAGCAATTTTCACGAAGTAATCCTGGGGATTCGCGGGCGGAGCGGCCAGGGTTCTCCGCTTATCGATGATGGTGTTGGCGAGCACCTGCGCCGCGGTGAAATCGAGCTTGCGCGGAAACAGCCTGTTGATTTCGTCGATCAACTGGCGCTCACCGGCAAGCATCCAGTTGAAGTTTGCCAAATCCGCAGAGGGCAGAGCGACAGGCGCAAGAAGGCTCGTCATCATGCCGGTGGATTGGGCAGCGCGGGAGCTGCACGGTTTCATATAAGCCCCGTGGCCGGGGGCTTTATCGGTGGCACTGCTGCCGTAAACGAAAAGCTTGGCATTGAATTCTCTTCGCTCGGTGAAGCTGTGCCAGAAAGCCAGTTGTCCCTGCAGGGCCCCATTTTGCGTCGATGTGTATTGAGTGTCCCCCGGTTTGATGCCGAGGATCGGCTCATCGGGAATGAGGCCCGCGTTACGGGCGAAGAAGAGCCCTTTGGGCTCCGCGCAAAAGCGGCCCAAGGCATTCGCGCCCCACGCCTCCACCAGTCTGCTTCGCGTCCCTTCAACCAATGCATTGGCGTATGTCACATCTTCGAGAACCAGAGACGCTTGCTTCTCGATATCGGTTGCCTTCTGCGAGAGAAGCAACTTCTCCAGCAATTGCGCCAACTGGGTAAAGTTCGGGCCTTCGTTGGGAACGTCTTTGAGGAGCTTCAGCTGGCGGATGAAGCCACGAAGGAATTTGACGACGGCGGACTCGTCTCCCGGCTTGACGATTCCCATGCGCAGCGCGAGCCCCGCAGCGCCAACACCGAGGAGCAGATTCTTCCCCAACTGCGAGAACTGCGGCTTGGCGCCTACTTTTATGGTGTTTGTAGCGCTCTCGTAGATCGTGTCCCATTTGATCTTGGCGCGAAACTCGTTCAGGCAGCCGTCGACATCGGTCGCCGGGATATCGGCAAATTTCTTGAAAATGGCGTTGAATACACCCTGTGTGGTGATGTGCATGGGGTGATAGGAGACATCCAGATGGTGTGTGTAGGAAACTCTAACCCTGTCGGCGAGGGGATGGTTCGCCTCCTTGAGATCGTTGTTCAAGAGGCGCGTTGTGTCTTTTCGATTGGGATGCAGATCGGGATGATGCCCGGAGAACGCCACCACAAAGTTGCTTTGATTCGAGCCGACGTTATAAACATGCGAGATGCTGACGGCGAATGTTCCCTTATAAGCGGTTGCCTCCAGCATCATCTTCACAATTTCCGCGGCAAAGACGGTTGCCTTGTCCGGCGCGGGGAACTTCCCGAGTTCATTTACCCCCAGGGAAGCATGGGCGGAAACGATTGCATTGGCCTTCGGTTCGTCGACCCGCATACGATTCAGGACCTCCTCGTCCGTCGCGCAAGCGCGGCATGGATTTCAACTCGAGCCAAAATTGAGCTTGGCGCCGAGCATTCGCGAAGAAGCCGAAGTGCGCAGGGGGAAGCTTCAACGAGACTCGCCGGCTGGATCTTCGCTCCGCACAAACCCGGGAGCGAAGTGCGGTTGGACTTCGTAAAGAGTATAGTATGGAAAATCAGGGAAATCCGGGCTTCGTTCGATGCGGCCATCTGTCGCGAAGAGATTTCCCTGAGATGCGGAAGCCGTCGCACTGGAGCGCTTGAAATCCGCGGCGCGCGTGCGCGTTGTTCGCCCATATCACTGGTGGAGAAGCTGGATGCCGGAACTGAATCCGCGCAAAAAAATCTACGACGTATGCATTATCGGCTCCGGGGCTGGTGGCGGAACCGCGGCCAAGGTGCTCACCGAAGGCGGATTGAACGTGGCGATGCTGGAAGCGGGGCCGCGTCTCGATCCGCAAAGGGATTTCAAGGAGCACGTGTGGCCCTACGAGCTGGCGCATCGCGGCGCGGGGTTTGGGGGCGGAGGACGGTTCCAGGTCGTCGATGAGTTCCTGGCTCCCAATGGATTCTGGGAGATTGAGGGCGAGCCCTACACTACGGCGCCGGGGTCGGCGTTTCGCTGGTTTCGCTCGCGTATCGAGGGCGGCCGCACCAATCATTGGGGACGCATTGCGCTGCGCTTCGGGCCGGCGGATTTCAAGGCTCACTCCATTGACGGCATGGGCGACGACTGGCCGATCACCTACGAGGAGCTTGCGCCTTACTACGACAAGGTCGAGGCGTATATCGGCGTCTTCGGATCGAAGGAAAATGTTCCCAACGCTCCGGATGGCGTGTTCATGCCGCCGCCGCGGCCGCGCTGCACCGAGACCCTGATCAAGAAGGCCTGCGATCGGCTGAAGATCACGTGCATTCCTTCGCGGTTGGCGATCCTGACCAAGGCGCTGAACGATCGGCCGGCGTGCCACTACTGCGCGCAGTGCGGCCGCGGATGCAAGAGTGCCTCCAACTTCAGTTCCAGCCAGGTGATGATTCCGCCGGCGGCGGCGACGGGCCGCTTCACCATGATCGCCAATGCGATGGCTCGCGAGATCGTGGTTGGGCAGAACGGAAAGGTGGAAGCGGTTTCATACATTGACAAAACTACGCGGACCGAGCAGCGGGTGTACGCGAAGGCGGTCGTGGTGGCGGCGAGCGCGTGCGAGTCGGCGCGGCTGCTGTTGAATTCACGCTCCGCGAGCTTTCCCAACGGGTTGGCCAATTCGTCGGGGGTGGTGGGGCACTATCTCACCGATTCAGTGGGCAGCAGCCTGGCGGGGCGCTTTCCGCAGCTCGAAGGCATGCACGCGCACAACCACGACGGCGTGGGCGGCATGCACATGTATATGCCCTGGTGGCGCTTCGATCAAAAGAACGAGTTTCTTCGCGGCTATCATATTGAGTTCGGGGGTGGACGCGACATGCCCGGAGTGGGCGAGTTCGGCGGAGTTTGCGAAGAACACGAGGGCTATGGAGCCGCGTTGAAGCAGAAGTGCCGCAGCTCCTACGGCACGGTGATCGGATTCAGCGGGCGCGGCGAAATGATTCCCAATGAAAACAGTTATTGCGAACTCGATCCCGACGTGGTCGATAAGTGGGGCATTCCGGTGCTGCGCTTTCACTGGCAATGGGGCGAGAACGAGCTGAAGATGGCCCAGGATATGCAGGATACGTTCCGCTCGATTGTTGAAGCCGCGGGAGGGACGGTGATCCACGGCACCCGACGGCATCCTCGGCCGAAGGAGATTGCCGAGAGAGACAAGGGGCACGAGCAGCCTGTAAGCACCATCTCGACCGGCGGCGAGATCATTCACGAGGTGGGCACGGTGCGCATGGGGAACGATGCGAAGACTTCTCCGCTGAACAAGTATTGCCAGGCTCACGACGTGAAAAATCTATTCGTCGCCGACGCGGCTCCGTTCGTCACCAACGCCGACAAGAACCCGACGCTGAGCATCATGGCGCTGTCGTGGAGGACTTCGGAGTATCTGCTCGATCAAGCCAAAAAGGGAGAGATTTAGAGAACTTTATGGCCCCTGACGGAGTAACGCGCAGAAACGTATTGAAGTCGTTGAGCATGGGAGCGGTAGCGGGCTCGGTTCTTCGGGCCATTCCGCTCGAAGCCGCGGAATATGCTCACGGCGTGATTCAAGCGGAAAAGGATGACGCGGGCTCGGGCGCGTACTCGCCGAAGTTTTTTACGGCGCATGAGTACAAGACGCTGCAGACGCTGTGCGAGACCATTCTGCCGGCGGATGCGGACTGCGGCGGCGCGATCGAAGCCGGTGCGCCGGAGTTCATCGACCTGCTCACCAGCGAGAATCCGGACTTCCAATTGAGATTCGGAGGCGGGTTGATGTGGCTCGACTCTACGTGCGTGAACCGCTACGGGAATGCGTACCTCGATTGCACGGCGCAACAGCAAAAGGAGATTCTCGACTTGATTGCGTACCGTAAGAATGCGGACGAGGATGAGAATTTGAGTTACGGCGTCGACTTCTTCTCGTCGCTGCGCAACCTCACCGCCGACGGTTTTTTCACCAGCAAGATCGGAATCAAATATCTGGGCTACGAGGGCAACACTTTTCTGGTCGAGTTCCCGGGCTGCCCGCCGGTGCCCGGCGTTTAAGGCATTTTCCGAAATACTGTGAACTTCCTGAAATTTGAGGATGTCGATTTTCTTGAGAAAAATCGACTCGAATTTGGTGGCTCTGGCCTGCATCATTTCGGAAAATGCTATAACTCGCAAGCATCGCCATTGAAGAATCCAGGCCACATCGTGCAGGAGCTTCGAAACGCCGTTGGTGAAGAGTTTCTGGAATTGCTTCGGCGCGACGGAGTATTGCGGCACGAAGGCATGAAGCTCACGCCTATGACCGATGGCGTGTCCAGCGAGATCTATCGGGTGGACGACGACGACGAGTCTTTCGTGGTCAAGCGTGCGTTGCCCAAACTCAAGGTTCGCGACGACTGGACGGCCAATGTCGACCGCAACCGCGTGGAGCAGTTGTGCATCGAGTATGTGGCTGGATTTCTGCCTCAGGCCGTGCCGCGACTTAGGCCCGGCCGCAAAGATCGTGGCTATTTCGCGATGGAATTCCTGGGGCCGGAGTTCGCCAGTTGGAAGAAGATCCTGCTGCGCGGCGAGGCAAAGATCGAACATGCCATCCATGCGGCAACCATCCTGGGCGCGATTCACGCGCGCTCGGCTGGAGATGCTGAAGTAGCCTCGCTCTTCGATACGACGGCGAATTTCGAGCAACTGCGCATCGAGCCCTACCTGCTTACAACCGCAAGCCGGCATCCCGTCCTGCAATCTGCGATTCACGCTGAAGCGAAACGTCTGGCCGCAACGAGAATCTGCCTCGTTCACGGCGACTTCAGCCCCAAGAACATGATGATTTCGCCGGCGCGTTTCGTGCTGCTGGACTGCGAGGTGGCCTGGTATGGCGATCCCGCTTTCGATCTCGCATTTCTGCTCACGCATTTGCTGCTCAAAGGGCTTTATCACGCTCCACGGCAGATCGGCCTGCATGAAATGAGCCGAACCCTTTGGCAACGCTACGTTGAAGAAACCGGCGATTCGATCGACACCCACGCGTTGGAGCCCTGTGTTGCGCGGCTGCTGCCCATGCTGCTGCTGGCGCGCGTCGATGGAAAATCGCCCGTCGAGTATCTGACCAGGCCGCAACAGGCCGGCTGGGTTCGCAAATTCACGCGCGCGGCAGTCATTCGCGCCGACATAAGCCTGGATGATTTTCTCGACCGATGGTTCGCCGGCCTTAATCGCATCGAGGCGCAGCCATGAGGATTCGGTCCGTCGATGCTTATCAGGTGCACGACTCTCGCGGAACGCCAACCGTCGAAGCGGAGATCGCACTGGAGAATGGCGTGCGCGGCCGCGGTACCGTGCCCTCCGGCGCTTCCACCGGACAATTCGAAGCCCACGAAATGCGCGATGGGGATATGGGGCGCTTTCGCGGCAAATCTGTCAATCAGGCGGTCGCGAACATTCGCGGCGAAATTGCGCAGGCTGTGATTGGATTGGATGTTCGCGATCAAACGGCCCTGGACCGAAAGTTGATTGAACTGGATGGGACAGCCGCAAAGTCCCGCCTGGGAGCTAACGCCATTCTCGCGGTTTCGATGGCCGCCGCCTCCAGTGCTGCCGCAGCGCTGCAACGGCCGCTCTTCGACCACCTTGGTCAATCGCTTGGAACTCTGATTCCGCTGCCCCAGATCCAGATCGTTGGCGGCGGCGCACACGCGAATTGGCGAACCGATGTGCAGGATTTTCTCATTATCGCGACCGGTGCTAGTTCGTATTCCGACGCGCTGGAAATTACATTCAACGTTCATCGCGCAGCGGGAGATTTATTGGTGCAGCGCGGCGCGATTTGCGGAGTTGCCGACGAGGGCGGCTACTGGCCTGAATTTTCGACCAATGAAGCGGTCTTGCAGTTTTTGACGGCCGCGATCGATCGCGCCGGCTATGCTCCGGGTCGCGACGCGGCGATTGCGCTGGACATCGCGGCCAGCGATTTATACGATCCCGAGACTCAACGCTATTGGTTTCGGCTGGAAAACCGCAGCTTTACGCCGGCGCAGTTCGCCGAACTAATGGTTGAATGGTGCGATCGCTATCCGATCGTGTCGATCGAAGATCCGATGGCCGATACGGATTGGGATGGCTGGTCGGCAATTTCGTCGGCATTGCGTCATCGCATCCAACTCATCGGCGATGACCTCTTCACGACAAATCTGGAACGCATCCGCGCCGGCATCGAGAGAAACGTTGCCAACGCCGTACTGATCAAACTCAACCAGATTGGCACGGTCACTGAAACTCTGCAAGCGATCGATGTGACGCAGCGGGCGGGCTGGAATGCGATCGTTTCGGCGCGATCCGGGGAAACGGAAGATGGATTCATCTCGCACCTGGCCGTGGCCACCAATGCCGGCCAATTGAAAGTCGGGTCGTTTACGCGCGGCGAACGAATGGCCAAGTGGAATGAAGTGCTGCGCATCGAGCGCGACCTGGGCTCGCGCGCGCGCTTTGTGGGGAGATCGATCCTGGATCGGCTCGCAAGAGAGAGATGAAGAGATCGAAGCCCTGAGCAATCTTTGTTATCAGCCCTGATAGTCTGTCTGGCGAGGGTTTGAAGCGGATGAATCGGATCGATCTTGAACATCGTCATGCTGTTGTAACCGGCGGCGCGCAGGGAATTGGATTGGCGATCGCCACGCGCCTGCTGGCCTCCGGGGCCTCGGTTTCACTGTGGGACCGCGATGGCGAGGCTCTGCGCGCGACGGCGAGTCGGTTGGGAGAGAAAGGCAGCGTTTCCACAGCGGTTGTCGACGTGGCGAATGCGGAAAGCGTTGCCGCCGCCGCGGAGGCAGCGGCGGCGGAGCATGGAAAGATCGATATTCTTGTGGCCAACGCGGGCATCGCCGGGCCGAACCACAAAACGTGGGAATACCCTGTGGACGCATGGAAGCAAGTGATCGACATCGATCTCACCGGCGTGTTCCTGTGTTGCCGCGCGGTGATTCCGTTCATGCTTCGCCAGAATTATGGGCGCATCGTCAACGTGGCATCCATCGCCGGAAAAGAAGGCAACCCCAATGCCTCGGCATACAGCGCAGCAAAGGCGGGAGTGATTGCGCTGACCAAGTCTCTCGGCAAGGAGACTGCCGACAAAAACATATCGGTCAACTGCATTACGCCGGCCGCGGCAAAGACCCGCATCTTCGATCAGATCACCCAGGAACATATCGACTACATGCTCTCCAAGATCCCGCGCGGGCGGTTTGTGCAGGTGGAAGAGGCCGCCGCGATGGTGGCGTGGCTGGTCTCGGAAGAGAATTCGTTCACCACCGGGGCTGTATTCGACCTGAGCGGCGGGCGGGCGACTTATTGAATCCTTCGCACGCGCGGTATCTTGGGGTCCCAAATAGCAAGAGCCAGGCTTATCCGCGGCCGATGTAAGGCATCTTCGTCGCCATCAGCGTCATGAACTGGACATTCGCTTCGAGCGGAAGACTGGCCATATACACGATGGCGCGGCCCACTTCGGCGGGATCGATGGTGGGCTCGGAGGCGATGGTGCCGTTGGCTTGCGGGACTCCGGTCTTGACTCTTTCCATGGGCTCGGTGGCCGCGTTTCCCACGTCGATCTGTCCGCAGGCGATGTCATACTGGCGGCCATCGAGCGAGGTCGACCTTGTGAGTCCCGTAATTCCGTGCTTCGATGCTGTGTAGGCCGCGGAACCGGGCCGGGGAACATGCGCGGAAATCGAACCATTGTTGATGATCCGGCCGCCGCGCGGCGTCTGCTCCTTCATGATTTTGAAGGCTTCCTGCGTGCACAGGAATGCTCCGGTGAGATTGGTGGAGAGAACGGAGCTCCACTGCTCCCAGGTGACGTTCTCGATCGGTGCTCCGGGCACGAAGACGCCGGCGTTGTTGAAGAGGAGGTCGAGGCGGCCGAATCGCTCTCGAACTTTCGCAAACAGGGCTTTCACCGAAGCGGGATCGGTAACGTCAGTGGGAACAGCGAGGTGTTGCGCGCCTTCGCGAAGCGCAGCCAGCTCTTCCGCCGCCTTGGCGAGCCGCTCCGCGTTGCGGCCGGCAAGAACGATCGCGTATCCATCGCGCGCCAGCGCCGCCGCGGCCGCCTTGCCGATGCCGCTCCCGCCGCCCGTTACTACCGCAACTTTCAGTGTTGCAGTCATTGTGATTCCCCGGGGTGGTGCATGTGCATTGAAGACGAGAACGATTGGTGGGCCCGGAGGGATTCGAACCCCCAACCAAGGGATTATGAGTCCCCTGCTCTGACCGTTGAGCTACAGGCCCTTTAATGACTTACGGACGCCCTCCGTTTGAGTGTAGCGGAAACCGTAGCGGTAGACGTTCAGGATGACACCATTTATGAAGCGAGCTTTTGGGACACGACACTCGATGCTCTATAACGATGAAACAGGCTCTGGTATCGGATTGAGCCTGACGGACATCGCTGAGGCACGTAGCATCCACCGAAAGCGGTGCGGCGAAAGGAGCTTTCACAATGCGACCAGATATAGTGCCAGGCACGCTGTTTCCAGACTATGAACTCACCGACCACGCCGCCAAACGCCGCAGGCTCTCGGACCTGCAGGGACAGCATCCAATGGTTCTGGTCCTCAGCCGCGGAGGTTTTTGCCCCAAGGACCGCCGGCAGGCAGAACTCCTCGTCCAGCTACACCGGGAACTGGAAGTTGGATATTGCCGCCTGGTGACGATCAGCACCGACAACATCGCCCTTACGAATGAGTACCGCTCAGGCGTTGGCGCCCATTGGCCGTTCCTTTCGGATGCGGGACGAATCGTACAAAAGGATCTCGACATCGCCGAATATACCGATCCGGACCACAATCCGATGATTCCGCACGTTGTGGTTCTGGAGCCGGGCCTCATCGTATACAAGATCTACAACGGCTATTGGTTCTTCGGCCGCCCGACGAATGAAGATCTCCGTCAGGACCTGCGCGCCCTGTCGCAAAAGTGCCGGCCAGATTGGGATATCACAACGCCGGAGATGAAGGCCGCATGGAAGGAAGGCCGCAAAACACTCTTTTATCCCTACGGTAAAACCTACGCTCAAACGTTCGGCGAACAGGATTAGAGCCGGTCTTCCATCGAAAACCCCGCAATCCGCCGGCTGCGAAAATGCCGTGGTGTAAGCGAGCCAAGCAAAACATGCGTTGACTTTCGACCGGACAATTCTTACAGTCTAGTAATCCAGCGCAGCGCGGGCGATGCAAAAGCCACCTCAGCAGCGGTTCAATTTGAGCAATCCTTCCCTCTGGGGCTAAAGCCCCTTGTCCATTTTGGGGACATTCGATGTACGGGCTGAAGCCCGTACCCTTCAACCTGAAGCCCGTACATTTCAAACTGACGCACTATCGCCACCTCAGCCGATTTTTCGAAAGGGGTTTGACTATGAGACGCACGATGGTTCGCGCGAAGTGTCCGAGATTGGCGGAAGGCCCCGCCGATACAAAATCCCACAGAATACTACGTCTCTTTTTTGTATGCGTCCTCGCACTCATGATCTCTCCGGCCGTCCACGGCCAGGCCACGGGAAGTTTCTCCGGCAATGTCCTCGATCAATCCGGGGCGGGTCTTTCCGGAGCCACTGTCACCGCTGCCTCGCAGGCAACCGGCCTGGCTCGAAACGGGAAGACGGACAGCGCCGGACACTATCTGATCCCTTTGCTGCCGGTGGGGACCTACACGGTGCGCGTGGATGCGACGGGGTTCCAAAGCGCCGAATCCAAAGATCTGCATCTGCAGATCGATGAGGCGCGCGAGCTCGATTTCTCGCTCGTACCCGCGACCGTCGTCACTACGGTTGCGGTCTCCGGCGAGGCCGTAGCTGTGGAGACAACCAATGCATCCCTCGGCCAGGTCATCACCTCGCAGCAGGTGTCGCAGCTGCCCCTGAATGGCCGCGACTTCGTGCAACTGGCCACGCTCACCGCGGGCGCCACGGCGGAGACCAATCCCAACAGCTTTTTCACGTCGGGCAGCGACAGCGAGGTGGCGGCGCGCGGTTCCTTTTCGCTTTCGGTGGGCGGCTCGCGGCCTAACAGCACCGACTGGCTGCTGGATGGCGTGGACAACAACGAGTTGACCGCGGGCGGTATCGGCATCTTCTCGTCGATCGACGACATTCAGGAGTTCAAGGTTTTGACCTACACGTATTCCGCCGAATACGGCACCCGGGCCGGACCCACGGTGCTGGTAACTACAAAGTCCGGGACCAACGACTTTCACGGGACTCTGTACGAATTTGTGCGCAATACCGATCTCGATGCCAAAAGCTACTTTGCCTCTGCGGCGGAAAAGTTCAACCTGAACCAGTTTGGAGGCTCGGTGGGCGGGCCCATTCGCAAGAACAAGACCTTTTTCTTCGTCGATGGCGAACAAAAATATCAGCTCCACGGCATTGCGTTCACCGGCCTGGTGCCTTCGCTGGCCATGCGCAGCGGCGATTTCTCGAGCGACGCTTTTGGCAATCCTGTCTCCGGCCTGGCCATCGTGAATCCCAACCTGATCGGCGCATCCGCCAAGACGAACGCCTATCCGAACGTCTATTTCCAGTGCGACAGCGCGGGCAATCCTATCCCTTCCAATCCCGATGGAAGCCAGGCGCAGGGCACTGCCTGCAACAAGATTCCTTCCGGCCTGATCAACAACATCGGCCAGGCCATGATGAAAATCTATCCCGCGCCGAACGCCGATAACGCCTCCTCCGGCTATAACTTCGTCAGTGAGCCGGTGCGCGAGCTTGACGATACCAAGTTCGATGGCCGCCTGGACCACACGCTTACCGGGAAGGACAATCTGTTCGGCCGATTCAGCTACGAACAGGCGTTCTCATTTGTGCCGGGCGGCGCGCCGGGACTTGCCGAATCCAACCCCTTCGGCAGCAACGAGCGCATCATCAACCACGCGCGCAACGTTGCTCTCGGCGAGACCCATGTGTTTTCCGCCTCATTGATCAACCAGGCCAGCGTTGGTTACGACCGCATCTTCGACTACATCGCCTCGCTAGGCTCGGGTACATGCGCCTCTGCCAACCTTGTGCCCGGCGGCATTCCCGGCGCCAACCTGGGCTGCACGAGCGGCACCTGCACTCCCGGCGCGTACAGTTGCGGGCTGGTTTCGACGGAGGTCTTCGGCAACTACTGGTCCCTCGGAGATCGCGGCTACTCTCCGTTCCAGGGCGGAACGAACATCTTCTCTTTCAGAGATGCGCTCGAACTCATCCACAATAAGCATGACTTCAGGATGGGGCTCGACTTCCGCGACAATCAAATGAACGTGGGCACAGAGGCTTTCCAGGATGGATTCTGGCTGATCGGCGACGGGTTTACCTTTAGCGGCAATCCGGAGGCCGATTTATTGCTTGGCCTCACCACCGGGGCCATTCACGACCAGACATACGATGGCTTCGTGACCGGCCGCCGCTGGAAGATCTACCGGCCATTCGTCGAGGACGATTGGAGGGCCACTTCATCTCTCACCCTCAATCTCGGCCTGGCGTGGGATATGACCACGCCGACCACTGAAGAAGACGGTCGGCTGGCCAACTACGTTCCCGCGACTGGAGACCTTCTGATCGCAGGTAAGAATGGCGTCAGCAACTCGGCGGGCGTCAATATGGACTGGACAGCCCTCGAGCCGCGCGTGGGCGCTACCTGGAAAATGCTTGGCAGCGAGAAGACGGTGTTGCGCGCCGGCTTCGGCCTCTATCACGACTCCGCCTGGAGCCAGGGCGCACAGGGGTTATGGCAGAATCCTCCCTTCCTGGGCGAGTCCGACGCCTTCAATTTCTTCGCCGCCTGTCCCTCTGCCAACTCGTACTGTGCCACCAAGCTCGGTCAAACGCCCACTAGCACCAGCCCCTATCTTTCCAGCGGATTCCAGACCATTCCCACGCCGCCTACAGCCGCGGAATTTACAGGCACGTTTTATACCGAGCCCACTAACCTCAAGCTGGGCCGCGTCCGGCAATATAACGTGAACATCGAGCGCCAGCTGGTCGGCAACCTTGTGCTGACCGCCGGCTACGCGGGTTCACGCGGCAATCACATTCTGGTGGCCGGCAACGACCTCAACACCGATAGCCCGTCCGCATGCGGCACGGTTTCCGGCTACACGATCGGCTGCACCGCCAGCGGCGGGTTTTACACCTATCCCTACAACCCGCCAAACTTCAACACCATTTCGCTCTTCGGCGATGTGGGCGACACAACCTATAACTCGCTGCAGATCAAGGCGGAGACCAAGACACCGAAGTACGGACTCTATGCCTTGTTTGCCTATACTTACTCTCACACCTATGACAACGGGTTATCCGACGGCCTGGGTTCGGAGCTGAGCGCGCCGTATTTTCCTCTACCCAACTGGCAAAAGCTGGACTGGTCCTTGTCGCAGATCAACCTCGATAACAGCTTTACAGGCAGCGTGATTTACGATTTGCCCTTCGGCCGCGGAAAGCAGTTCGGCAGCGGCTGGAATGACGTGACCAATGCCATTCTGGGTAACTTCCAGTTGACTCTGATTGAAAGAATCTCTTCGGGATTTCCGGTCCCGCTGATCGACAGCAATAACCAGTCCAGCGTCTTCTTCGAGAACGGCGGAAATGACAACAACTGGAATCGGCCGAGCCAGGATTCCGGCTGCGACGCTTATAACGCGGACCACGGCAAGCTGCAGTGGATCAACGCATCCTGCTTTGTTGCGCCGCCCGCCGGCGAGCTGGGCAATGCGGCGCGCGTCCCGGTTGTCGGGCCCGATTTCGTCAACACGGATTTCTCCGTCATCAAGCAGTTCGCCTTGCCGCGCAGAGAGATGGGTTTGAACTTCCGCGCCGAGTTCTTCAACCTCTTCAATCACCCGCAGTTCGGCATGCCGGTGAACGATATCAACGCGAGTGGGTTCGGCGCCGTAAATTCCACCGTGAACAATCCTCGCCTGGTGCAGCTGGCGCTCAAACTCTCTTTCTGAAGCCAGCAGGCCGAAATCTCGAACCTGGATCAGAGCGACAATTTCATCCTCACACTGCCGGGCGCCGGACTGCGGATGACTCCGGGAAGGTCACTGCAGATCGGGGAGAGCGCTCGTCATGGCGGGCGAGATGCACAGCTCCTCATGCCGAATTTGCAAAATATTCATCGAATTTTGACCGGGATTTACGAAACGCGGGCGTAGTCTGACGCAGCCGTATACGGTTTGTCGGGGAGCGTCTCGTTTTCCGTGCGTACGGTGGTTCCCTGCTCTGCCATCGGAGGTCTTTCAAATGACGTCGAATCGAAGTGTCAGCGCCCCTAACGGGACGCTGAAGTGTGGCGCGGTGATGCTCACCGTGCTGCTCGTGTTGGGGACATTTCCGCAATCCGCCAACGCCGCAAAGAAATCTACACCCGTCCCGACCGCCAAGACACCTATCCAACACGTCGTAATCATCATCGGTGAAAACCGGACCTTCGATCACGTCTTCGGAACCTATGTTCCCAAAGTCGATCCGAGAACCGGGAAGAGCCAGTACATCTGGAACCTACAGTCCGAAGGCATCGTGAACCTGGACGGCACGCAGGGACCTAATTGGGTCGATGCCGCGCAATATTCGGCCACCGTGACGACGACAACGAACAGCGGAAAGTGGGCGATCAACCCGGCCGACAAAGAGGTCTATAACGACACCGCCACCAATCCCTTTCCCCCGATCCTGGCCGGCGGTCACGAGTCGCAGAGCGAATGGAGCGCCCCGTTCACGTCGGAAGCGGTGGGCAAGCTCCTCGATCCGGATCTGGCCGCGGATTACAACAAGTTCCTGACCACGGGCGCAACCGGCCTGGCGAGCGGGTCGACCGATACGCGCGTCACGAGCACCAATCCCAAGACGCCGGCGAACGGCCCATTCCAGTTGACCGGGTCGAAGATGCGCTACGACGCCTACACGGCTAGCCCGGTGCACAGGCTCTTCCAGATGTGGCAGCAGACCGATTGCAACAAAGAAAACATCACTTCTTCGCATGTGAGTCCATGCCTCAACGACATGTTTCCCTGGGTCGAGGTGACAGTGGGCACGGGCAGCTACGCCGTGCCTCAACCAAAGGGCTTCAACGACAGGTCGACCGGCGAAGGCTCCGCCTCGATGGGCTTCTACAACATAAACGAAGGCGACGTGCCGTACTTCAAGTACCTGGCCGACAACTACGCCATCAACGACAACTTCCATCAGTCGGTGATGGGCGGAACCGGCGCCAACCACATCATGTTCGGTTTCGGTGACGCAATCTACTACGAGAACTCGTCGTTCAAGGCGGCCACGCCTCCGAAGTACGAAATCGAGGACCTCGATCCTCAGCCCGACGCTAACAACTGGCCCGTCAACGATGGTTACGGCAACGGCGGCTACTTGAGCAGCAGCGGCTTCCTCGCGCCGTCCGGCGGCGGCAGTTACGTTCAATGCTCCGATCTGAGCGAGGGCGGCGTACCCGCTATCCACAGCTATCTCGAGTCAATGAATGTCGATCCGAATTGCCAGGGCGGTCACTATTACCTGGTCAACAACTACAATCCCGGCTACTTCCCCAGTGGCGATGTAGCTCCGATCTCCGACACGGCGAACCCGCTGACCTACTCGTTCACCATCCCCCCAACCAACCAGGTCAGCCTGGCCGACCTGTTGAACTCGGCGGGACTCTCGGTCAAGTACTTCGGTGAGCAGTACGATCTGAATGCCGAAGACCCGGGCTTCTTCGATCCGAGCGACGAGTACTGCAACATTTGCAATCCGTTCGAATACGAGTCGAACATCATGGCGAATCCCGAAACACGGATCGCCAACAACGGCGATGAGCAGGAGTTCCTTGCGGACATCGATGCCGGCGTGCTTCCGGATGTTTCGATCGTCAAGCCCAGCGGCAACAACGACGGCCACCCGTCTTCGTCGAAGCTCGATCTCTTCGAGGGCTTCACCAAGAGGATCATCGACGGCATTCAGGCGAATCCCACGCTATGGAAGTCAACCGCGATCTTCATCACCGAAGATGAGGGCGGCGGCTACTGGGACACGGGCTACATCCAGCCGATCGACTTCTTCGGCGATGGCACCCGCATTCCGCTGATCATCGTCTCGCCCTACACTGCGGGCGGCATCGTCAATCATGACTACGGCGACCACGTCTCGCTGGATAAGTTCATCGAAGCCAACTGGGGCCTGAAGAAAACGATCAGCAGCCGCAGCCGCGACAGATTGCCGAACCCGGTTCAGCCGGCCAACGGCAGCAGCCCGGGCTATGCTCCCAGCAACGGTCCGGCATTGAGCGATCTGATGGTCGACTTCAACTTCAAGAGCGCGCATACGACAATCATCCCCTACCGCGGCGGCGCGAGGTAACGCGCCGGAAGAATAGCCCTCCACGCGCCGAAGACCGGGAAACCGGCCTTCGGCGCAACGTTGTAAGCTTGAATCAATCAGGGTCATCGACTTGAATTCACGATTCCGTTTCTTCTTCGTTCTTCCCGTCCTCATCTCCTCTCTTGCCGTTCCCGGTGCCTTTCTTGCCGTTCCCATGCAGGCCCAGACCGCATCTGCCTCCACATCGGCGCAGGCTTCGTTTCGCATCCTCGATCAATGGAAGCTGAGTGAGCCCGGCAGTTGGGGCCATCTGAACTTCGAGGCCAGGACCGGGCTGCTTTACATTCCCCGCACGGGCTATCTGGCGGTGGTCGATACGGCAACCGGAAAGGAGATCGGCAAGGTTCCGGGATTTGTGGACGCGCGCGCCGTGGCGCTCGACGACAAGGGAAAATACGGCTATGCGACGGACATGACGCCCTGGGATATCGGCTACGTGCGCGTCTTCGATCGCGCGACCTGGCAGCTTGTCGCGTCGATCGTAGTGGGGCGGGTGCCGAGCGCAATCATCTTCGATCCGGTGACGAAGCTGGTCTTCGCGTTCAGCACCACCGGGCGCAACGCCGCGGTGATCGATACGGCAACGAACCAGGTGGTTTCTACGCTTTCGCTGCCGGGCAAACCACACCTCGCCGTCAGCGACGGCAAGGGATCGATCTATGTGAGCTTTCGCGGAATCGGGAAGCTGGTGCGCATTGACACCGCTTCGCGCTCCATCGCCAGGACATGGCCTACGGAGCCCTGCGCCGAATTTCACGGACTCGCCTTCGACGCCGAACACCGTTTGCTGCTCGGGACCTGCTATCCGCAGCAGTTGATTGCCATCAACGCGGACACCGGGCAGGTGACTCCGGCCGGCGAATGCGCGCCCGATGCGACCGATCTTGCTTTCGATCCGGAACGCCATTTGCTTTTTAGCGGATCGTTGAGAGGAGTGCTTCGGGCCTACCGGCAGGAATCTCCGGTAAAGTATTCGCTGGAGTCGGAGCTGCCAACGGCGATGCGCGCCGGCACCATTACGGCTGACCCGGTCAAGGGGAGGGTCTACCTCGTCACCTCCGACTTTGGCCCGGCTCCGTCAAGGGGCCCCGGCATGGAGGAATCCGAGGCGCAGCAGATTCCGCTGGCGGGCACCTTCAGAGTGATTGTGGCCGGGCGATAGACAGACGCGAGGCGGGCCGAGCCGGCAATGCACCCAGGCTTTTTTAAGACCGCTCAGCCCACCACGTCGTAGGGCCGCATCATTTCGTTGTCTTCGTGCTCCAGAATGTGGCAGTGCCAGACGTAGCGGAACCGCTGGCCTGGAGCGACCGGCGTTCCCGGCGGCAGATCGAAGCGCTGGATGATGCGCGTGATGTAGCCGGGATACGTCTTGACCGTGTCTTTCCAGGCCCTCTGCTCGTTGGCTTCAGGCGGCATGGGCACGGTTAAGTACTGCACCTTTCCCGTCGCCAGATATCTCCGCACATCGAAGGGCTGCCGATTCAGCACTTGAAACCGCACCAGGTGCAGATGCATGGGATGCACGTCGCCCGTGGTATTCGCAAGCGACCAAATCTCCATGGAGCCGGCCTGCGGGTCCTCGGTTACCGGATCGCTCCAATGCTTGCCGTCGAGCATGCCCATCTGCGTGTACCCATCCGACGCGCGATCCATCTCATCGATCGTCAGGAACCGATCGCGCACCGCCAGCGCCCGGTTCAGCGGCTCGAAGGTCGCCAGCGCCGCCGGCACCGCGCTCGTATCCGCGCCCGAGAGCGCCTTGGTCACCTTGAAGAGCATCACTTCCTCGGCCGCAACCTGCCCGCCGCGCGTGTAGGGCGCCGGCGCATCGTTGCGCATCGCGAAATGCGCGCCTTTCATGCCCGTAAAATCCAGCACAAAGTCCATGCGCTCGCCGGGCGCAATCAGCAGCACCGCGCGCTCCACCGGAGCCGGCAGCAATCCGCCATCTGTCCCAATCTGCTTGAACGGCGGCGCGCCTGCATCACTCTCAATCGGCTTCCCCGCCGCATCCGCCGCGTGCAGCGTGAGGTGATAGAAGCGCGCATTGGACCCATTCACCATCCGGAATCGATAGCGCCGCGGCTCCACCTCGAGATATGGCTTGGCCTTCCCGTTCACGCACACGGTGTTGCCGAAAAACTCCTGGATCCACACCGGGTGCGTGCCGCCCACCGCGGCCGGATACACCAGCGAGCCATCCGCCGCAAACAGCCGGTCTTGCAGCATCAGCGGAATCTCAAACTTCCCGCTGGGCAGGTTCAGCGCCTCTTCCTCTTCGTCGCGAATCAAATAGAACCCCGCCAGGCCGGCATAGATATTCAGCCGCGTAGTCCCGATCGCATGGTCGTGATACCACAACGCCGTGGCTGGCTGAGAATTGGGGAATCGATTCACCGCGGCCTTGTAGAACGCGCCCATCCTGCCGTCGGGCGTAGTCCACGCGTCGGGATAACCGTCGTCATCCGGCAGACTGGCCGAGCCATGCACGTGCACCACCGCGCGCACCGGCGGTACCGTCTCTTC
This sequence comes from Occallatibacter sp., assembly GCA_049676965.1. Lineage (GTDB taxonomy): Bacteria > Acidobacteriota > Terriglobia > Terriglobales > Acidobacteriaceae > Telmatobacter. The sequence goes on along the minus strand of JBAUBR010000074.1, from coordinate 12,842 downwards.
CTCGCCATGAACCGTGTAGTCGAGAGGGAGAAAATGGCGCGCGGGCAAATGGTTGGCCCACTCCACCTGGATTGGCCGGCCGCGGCGCACCTCGATGGTCGGCCCCGGCCAGGAGTTGTTATAACCCCACAGAGTCGTCGGCGGCAGATCGCGGTGCACCTTTTGCCGAAAGGCGCTCATCCTGATCCTGACCACGCCCGCATTCGCCTGCCCGCCGCCCGCGCGGCCGGCAATAATCCGCGGAATGGGCAGCGCATCCACATAAGACGCCAGCGTAACCGTTTTCACTTCGGATGGCGTCGCGCCGGAGGCCGTCGATTTCGCGTTGGACGGCGGCGCCTGCGGAGCCTGCTGCGCGCCCGCTTCCAGGCTTCGGGGAAGAACGAGTCCAGCCGCACTGAGCAATCCAAGGCGATGGAATGCGCGGCGATCGAGTTTCAAAAAAAATTATCTCCGTGGCCGGAGTACCGACAGCAGCCCAGTCTACCGGCCAATTGTTTCGTTCAGGTTAACAGATGGGCTCGGCCGCGTGGAACCAGAGGCACCCTGGAGGCTCCGATTCCGGTTTTGAGAAGATGTAAAAACGGTGTAAGCTCAGGCGTACCGAATTGCCGGCTGTGCAGGTCTTATTCGCCACAGGTCGGCTCTCGCCGGTCACACAAGGGGTCCAACATGGCTGCAGGTCACCCGCTTCCCCAAACTTTGGGGGAACTGCGCACAAGCATTCAGTTTTCCGCAGCGTGCCTCAATACGCGCACCATCAAGGACGAGATGCGCGGCAACCTGATCGCCCGTCTGCGTGCGCAGGAGACGCTTTTCCCGGGAATTGTGGGTTACGACGACACGGTCGTGCCGCAAATTGTGAATGCGATTTTGTCGCGGCAGAACTTCATTCTGCTGGGCTTGCGCGGGCAGGCAAAGAGCCGCATCCTGCGCGCGCTGACCGCCCTGCTGGACGAGCAGATGCCCTACATCGCCGGTTGCGAGATTCGCGACAACCCCTACCGGCCGCTGTGCAAACGGTGCAGAGACCTGATTGCGGAGCGAGGCGACGCTGCGCCGATCGCGTATTTGACGCGCGACGAACGCTACGTTGAAAAACTGGCCACGCCCGACGTGACGGTTGCCGACCTGGTGGGCGACATCGATCCCATCAAGGCCGCACGCGGAGCGCAGGATCTTTCCAGCGAGCTGACTATGCACTACGGCCTGCTGCCGCGCGCCAATCGCGGCATCTTCGCCATCAACGAGTTACCGGATCTCGCGGGCAAGATCCAGGTGGCGCTTTTCAACATCATGCAGGAAGGCGACGTGCAGATCAAAGGCTACCCGGTGCGGCTGGCGCTCGATGTCGTGCTGGTCTTCAGCGCCAACCCCGAGGACTACACCGCGCGCGGCAAGATTGTGACGCCGCTCAAGGACCGCATCGGCTCGGAGATTCGCACGCACTACCCCGAAACGCTCGAAGAGGGCATGACGATCACCGCGCAGGAGGCCTGGTGCGAGCGCGGCTCGGCGCCGATCGAGATTCCGCAACACGTTCGCGAAGTTGTGGAGCAGATTGCGTTCTCGGCGCGCGAGGACAAAAAAGTGGACAAGCGAAGTGGAGTGAGCCAGCGGCTGCCCATCGCGACCATGGAGCTGATCGTGTCCAATGCGGAGCGGCGGGCTCTGGTGCATGGTGAAAAGCTGTCGCTGCCGCGAATTGGAGACATCTACGCGGCGCTGCCCGGCATTACCGGCAAGTTGGAGCTGGAGTACGAGGGCGAGATGCGCGGCGCGGACACCGTGGTGCGCGACCTGATCCGCACCGCGGTGGGGAAGATTTACGATCGCTACTTTGCCGGCGAAGACACGCAGCAGATCGAGCAGTGGTTCAACCTTGGCGGAACGGTGAAGATCGACGATCATCAATCGGCAGCCGCCACGTTTGCCGAGTTGAAGCAGATTCACGGCCTGCTCGACAAGCTTTCGAGTGTTGGCGCGAAGAAGTCCGACGCTCCGCCGAAGATTGTTGCGGCGGCTGAGTTTCTGCTGGAGGGCATGGTGGCTCATCGCAAGTTGAGCCGCAGCGAAGAGCGCGGATTCGCCGCGGAAGAGAAGGCGCGGCGCACGCAGGAACCCCAAGAGACCGAGCGCGATTACGAGGATTGGCAGCAGGCGCGCCGCTCGCGCAGAGGCGGATACAACTGACATCGATTGCGATGCGCATCGCGGAGTGATCCCCATGAAGGGCGTTCGCTACACCAAATATACCGGCGACTTGGCTTCCGAGATCGATCTCGAAGACCTGCTGCAGGCGCTCTCCGACTACCTGCTCGACTCCGGGTTTCGCGATCCGTGGGCGCAGTTTCAGGAACTGGACCACAATCTCGACGACCTGCGCGAGGCGCTGCGGCGGGCGCTCGAATCGAGCGACATGTTTAACGAGAGCCTGCGGCAAAAGCTCGAACAACTTTCCGCCGAGCAGACGGATGAGTTGATCGAGAAACTTCTCGAGCGCATGGAGCGGGAAAATTACATTTCCTCGATGGAGCGCCAGAATCGGGCCAACGCTTCGCAAGTAGGCGGGCAAGTGGGCGATGTGCAAGGCGAGGTTCGCTTCGAAGTAACTGACAAGAGCTTAGATTTTCTGGGCTTCAAGGCCATGCGCGACCTGCTCGGCTCATTGGGCAAATCCAGCTACGGCCGCCACGACACGCGCCACTGGGCCACGGGCGTGGAGACTACGGGTGCGTCGCGGCGGTACGAATTCGGCGACACGCTCAACCTCGACACCACCGCTACGCTTAGCTCGGCGATCTCGCGCGAAGGCCTGGGGCTGCCGCTCAATCTCGAGTACGACGATCTGCACGTGCATCAATGCGATTATCAAAGCTCGTGCGCCACCGTGGTGATGCTCGACTGCTCGCACTCCATGATCCTCTATGGCGAGGACCGCTTTACGCCGGCCAAGCGCGTGGCCATGGCGCTCTCGCATCTAATCCGCACGCAATACCCCGGCGACTCGCTTTCGCTGGTGCTGTTTCACGATTCGGCGGAAGAGATGCCGGTGAGCCAAATTGCGCGCGTCAAGGTCGGGCCGTGGTACACGAATACGCGCGAAGGGCTGCGCGTGGCGCAGCGGATCCTGGCGCGCCAGCGCAAGGATATGAAGCAGATTGTGATGATCACCGACGGCAAGCCCTCGGCGCTTACGCTCCCCGACGGGCGAATCTATAAGAACGCTTATGGGCTCGATCCGCTGGTGGTGAGCGAGACGCTGGAAGAGGTGGCGCGCTGCAAGCGATCGAACGTGATGATCAACACGTTCATGCTCGCGTCGGACTTCGGCCTGGTGCAGTTCGTACAGAAAGTGTCGAAGATGTGCCGCGGAAAGGCCTATTTCACCACGCCCGATACGCTGGGCAAATATCTGCTGATGGATTACATGGATCGCAAGATAAAAACCATCCATTAAGACAGAAGCCTGCGCCTTTTCGAGACTGAACTGGAATAAATTGTCCATTCAAGCAGCTACAACCCATCTAAGCCGGTGCGCGCGAACTGCACTCCAAAGACTGCCGTAAAATGGGGCTTGCCCGTCATGCGTCTCGCTCTTCACCAGTTGCGGCCACTCGTGCTCGGCGCTGGTTTCACCTGCCTGGGCATTGCGTGCTTCACGTTCGGTCAGGAACCCCCCGCCAGTTTGAAGCAGGCGGATGCGGATTATCGCGAGGGCGTGGCCGCGCTCAACCGCAACGACCTGAAGACTGCCCATGCAAAGTTCGAAGAGGTTGTAAGGCTGGCTCCGCAGGCGGAGCAGGGCCATAGCGCGCTGGGAGCGGTGCTGGTGCGTGAGGGGCAACTGGCCGCGGGGATTCGTGAACTCGAGAGCGCACTTGCCTCCAAGCCGGACGACGTCTCCGCGCAGACGAATCTTGCGCTGGCTTATGGCCAGGCCGGCGAGGCGGCAAAGTCGCTGCCCTTGTTTCAAAAGCTCGAGGCGGCGGCGAGCGCGGAGAAGCATTCCCTGCCCTCTTACCTGCTTGCGGCATACGCCAGGGCGCTGGCGGCGTCGGGGCAATCTGCAGGCGCCATTGCCAGAATGAAAGCAGCGGCCGCCGAAGAGCCGCGCAACGCTCAACTGCGCGACGATCTCGGATCGCTCTACGCGCAACGGCAGGATTGGGCGGACGCCGAGAAACAGTTTTCCGAGGCCGTCCGCCTCAAACCGGATTTCGCTGACGCGCATCTGCATTTGGGATTCGTGCTCGCATCCGAGCAGAAGGCGAACGCAACCGCCGAATGGCTGCAGGCATACAAGCTGGCGCCCGCGGACGCAGAGATGGCTTTGACGGTGGGGAAGGCTCTGGCGGATGCGGGCCAGGACGACCAGGCAGCCCCGATTCTCGAACAAGCGCACCGGCTCGAGCCCAGGTCCACCGCCGCGGCCTACCAGCTCGCACTGGTGCTGCAGCGCGTGAATCGCGTTCCCGAAGCGATTGCGCTGTTGAAAGCCGTGGTTGAAGCGGAACCGAAGAACGGCGATGCACTTATCAACCTGGGAATGGCGCTTAGCCAGGCGCACCAGGCCAAGGACGGCGTGCCTTATTTGCAACGCGCCATCGCGCTGGAGCCGGCGAATGCGACGGCGCACCAGGATCTTGCCGCCGCCTACCTCCAGATCGATCAGGTGGACGATGCAATCGGAGAACTGCGGACGGCCATCAGGCTATCTCCCGATTCCCCGCAACTGCATTACAACCTGGGCACTGCCTATAAGCTGCAGGATGACGCTGCGCACGCGATTCCGGAGTTGGAGACGGCGGAGAAACTCGATCGCACCGCCTACGAGCCGCCTTACGTGCTGGGCCTGCTCTATATGCAGGAAGGTCGCTCTACAGACGCGGCAACGGAATTGGAGGTGTCGCTCAAGCTTCATCCGCAAAACGGCGATGCATGGTCGACGCTGGGCAGCGTTTACAACAAGCTTGACCGCTTGCCTGAGGCAGCCGCCGCTCTACGTGAGGCTGCGAAGCAACTTCTCGACCAGGCGGACCCGCACCTGATCCTGGCGACGGTGCTGGTCAAGCAGAATCAGCCCGCCGAAGCAGCCGCGGAACGCAAGATTGCGGCAGACCTGATGCGTGCGCACATGAATCTGCAGCGGGCCGAGGTTGCAACCAATTCCGGAAAGTCATTGATGGAAAGCGGAAAGATCGACGATGCGATCGTGGAGTTTCGCGAGGCTCTCTCCTTCGATTCCAAATATGCCGAGGCACATCTGGAACTGTCGAAAGCGCTCGAAAAGCAAGGCAAGTCGGCCGAAGCCGCGGCCGAGCGCGCGCAGGCTGAGTCGCTGGCCGGTCCTTCGCAATGAAGGATACGCAACGAACCCCTCGACGAGAGATGTACATCGGCTCGATGGCGCGCATATACTGTTGGCAGCAGTTCTTAGGTTCCTTTCCGGCTCTTTACCAGCGCCCGGCCGCATTGAATCGATTTGCATTCAAGATGAATCGATTCGAGTGGGTTGAGGCGTTGGCTGCCGATGGATTTCACGAAGATGAGCAGTCCCGCGCGGAGTTTCGTCGTACTTGCCTTGATATTATGCGCGGCATCTGTGCTCTTTATCCGCAGCACGCGGGGCGCCGAAGATACAGGCAACACTGGGACGACGGCTCGCAAGACTTATGCCGACAAGGTGCGCGAGACCTATAAGTTCCCATTTGTCAAAGGCAATATTTCCACGCCCGGAAATGCCGCCTCCGAAGGCGACGATTTCATCGATCCCGCCGAATTCCCGGATGCCGAATACTGCGGTCATTGCCACCAGGAGGCGTATCACCAGTGGCGCCAGGCATTGCATTCCAACTCATTTCGCACTCCTTTTTATCGCCAGAGCGTAAACATTCTGCTCCGGACCAAAGGTGTCGAGTTTGCCCGCCATTGCGACAGTTGCCACAACCCCATCGCCGTGCTGGGCGGAGCAATGAATACGGGTTCGACCTTCGACCGGCTCTTCGACCGGGATGGGTTGACCTGCACCACGTGCCACTCCATCCAAAGCGTCGATTCGAAACTGGGCAACGGCGGCTTTGTCATGGGTGTGCCGTCGGTAATAGTGGATGAGCAGGGCAACCGCATTCCGGGTGTGGTTCCGGATGCGGAGATTCTGGCGCACCTCGACCGGCATTCCAAGGCGGTGATGCACGAGTTCTATCGCACACCGGAGTTTTGCGCCGCATGTCACAAGGCCAATCTTCCCCCGACACTAAACGGTTACAAGTGGATTCGAGCTTTTACAGCTTACGATGAATGGCAAAACTCGAAATTCTCGAATCGCAACCCGCTTACCTTCTATACCGCGGACTTCAAGAGTTGCCAGGGCTGCCACATGGAGCGCGCGCCCAATACTTTGCCGGAGCCGGGAGCCAAGAACGGCACGTTTGCATCGCATAGCTGGGCGGCTGGAAACACGGCTGTTCCGTTCTATTACGGCTTCGACGAACAACTGAACAAGACGATTGCGTTCTTGAGGAGCGGAAACTACCTCAACGTGGATATCTTCGGGCTCCAGATCGGCAATGACCCGCAAATCGTGGCTCCGCTGGGCACGGTGCCGTTCACGCTGCATGCGGGTGACGTCGTCGAAGCGCTGGTTGTCATCCAGAACAAGAACATTGGTCACTCGCTCGTTCCCGAAGTGCGCGATCTCTATGAGGCGTGGGTGGAGTTCACGGCGGCCGATGCCGATGGAAAGGTGATTTACAAGAGCGGCTATTTACGGCCCGATGGCACGCTAGATACTGGAGCGCATAGCTTTACCAACCGGCCGGTAAATGTAGTCGGCGACTTTGTGGATAATCACATGGTCTGGGCAATTCATTCGGTGGCTTACGATAACACCATTCAATCCGGGCGCTCGGCTCTGGTTCGGTATCGTTTCCATCTGCCGGCTGACCTAAAAGGCCCCATCACGATTCGCGCGCAGGTCAACTATCGCCATTTTCGCCAGAGTTACCTCAATAACATCTTTGGCGCCGATCATCCGGCTTACCCGGTCGTGGAACTGGCTTCGCGGGCGCGCACAGTGAATATCGGCGCCAATGCGCCTGAGGCAGCGTTGCCTGCCGACAACCAGGATTGGATGCGCTGGAACAATCTGGGCATCGGCTACCTCGATCAGTTACAATACGCCGACTCGATTCACGCCTTTGAGCAGGTCGTTCGCTTGCGGCCCGATTACAAGGATGGATATATCAATCTCGGCCTGACCTATATTGAATGGGAAAAGTACGACGAAGCTCGCGGGCCGCTGGAGAAATCGCTGGCGTTGCATCCCGGAGACGCCAGGGCGCTATACTACCTTGCGCTAGTCGAGCGGCGCCAGGGCCATTCCGATGCCGAGATAGCCGACCTCGAACAAGTCGTGTCGCAATACCCGGAATGCAGAGATGCTCGCCGCGAATTGGGCATTTCTTATTATCAACAGCACCGGTCGAATGAGGCGATCAAACAGTTTCAGGCGCTGCAGTCAATCGATCCCGACGACCTCGCCGCGCATTACAATCTGGCCATCCTCTATCGGCGCATGGGGCTCAAACACCGGGCCGAAATAGAAGCCGCCCAATATGCCATCAAGCGCATCGACCCCGGAGCCCCGACTTACTCGCTCGACTATCTTCGCAAGCATCCCGAGATATCGAATGAGAGCGTGCCATGGCACGTTCACAGCGATAAACCCGACCAGCAGCAGATCGCCGGCGGTGGTCAGGAATAGATTGAAAGGTCATTTGTCTTGAGTTTTCGCGATCTGAATCGCCGCGCCTTTCTTCGCTCTCTGAGCCGCACAGCGCTGGTTTTGCCGTTTGCCGATATTGTCGCTTTGGGATCGCCATTGCACGAGCAGGCGAGCCCTCAGACCAACAAACTCGGCCCGCAGGAACGGAGTTACGATGCAAAACCCGCGCCGCCCCCGCCGGGCCCTAAGTCGCCGATTGAAGGTACGCCGCTGGGATTGAGCTTCGTGGAGGTCGCTCCTCAATCCGGGCTGACCAGTGAGACAATCTACGGAGGCGTATTTAAGAATAAATATCTGCTGGAAACCACCGGATGTGGTTTGGCGTTCTATGACTATGACCAGGATGGCTGGGTCGATCTCTTTTTCGTCAATGGATGGCGGTTGGAGGGATTTCCCAAGGGCCAGGAGCCACATTGCCGGCTTTTCAAGAACAATCGCGATGGCACTTTCACCGACGTGTCGATTGGTTCCGGGCTCGAACACAAAACCGGCTGGGGGCAGGCTTGCTGCGTAGGAGACTATAACAACGATGGAGTCGACGATCTGTTTGTCACTTATTATGGCCAGAATGCGCTCTATCGCAACAACGGCAACGGCACGTTTACCGATGTCACCGAGCAGGCGGGGCTGATTCAGCCCGGCCCGAAGATCCGCTGGAATAGCGGTTGCACGTTTCTTGACTATGACCGTGACGGCCACTTGGATCTTTTTGTGGCTAACTACGTGGATTTCGATCTAAAGACCGCTCTTCTGCCGGAAGACGGCCCTTGCACTTACAAAGGGATACTTGTAGCCTGCGGGCCGCCGGGGCTGCCTGGCGGCAAGAATATTCTTTATCACAACAAGGGCGACGGCACGTTTGAAGATGTCAGCGAAAAGTCCGGTATGTGGACCGCGGTTGGAACTTATGGACTGAGCGTCGCGGCCTCCGATCTGGACAATGACGGCTGGACGGATATCTATGTCGCCGATGACTCGGCGCCTGCAACGCTGTATCAAAATCAAAAGGATGGAACCTTCCGCGACATCGCTATCGAAGCCGGCGCCGCGCTCTCTGCGGAGGCCAAGCCGCAGGCCGGCATGGGGGTTTCCATCGGCGATTACAACCGGGATGGGAAGTTCGACGTCGTAAAGACCAATTTTGCCGGGGATACGGATTCACTTTACACCAATCTCGGCGATGGGAACTTCGAAGATCGCACTTATCCCGGCGGATTGGGCGTGAATACACGCCTGCTAGGCTGGGGGGTAGGTTTCTTCGACATGGATAACGACGGATGGCTCGACATACTGATGTCGAATGGTCATGTATACCCTGAGGTCGATAAGTCGAAGACGGATTTGAAGTATGCCGAGCATAAGTATCTTTATCGCAACTTGCGTAATGGCCGCTTTGAGGAAGTGACTGACAAAGGGGGTCCGGGAATCCTGGAGAATGCTCCCGCGCGAGGCTGCGCCTTTGGCGACTACGACAACGACGGCGATATCGATGTCGCTGTGAACTGCATGAACGCCCCGCCACAGCTACTTCGCTGCGACTCCACGTGGAATCGCAACTGGATCAAGGTCAAACTGGTAGGCACAAAATCCAATCGCACTGGAATCGGCAGCCGCGTTTCCGTAACTGCCGCGACTTTGCCCGAAGCGGAGAAACCCCTGGTCCAGATCGACGAACTCCGCAGCGGAGGCAGCTATTTTTCGCAGAACGATCTGCGCCTGCACTTCGGGCTGGACCAAGCCAAGCACGTCGATCTGGTCGAAGTCCGCTGGCTCAGCGGGCAAATCGACCAGTTCCGCAACCTCGATGTGAACCGCCTTTATGTGCTGCAGGAAGGCGGCAAGATTCTGAAATCGGAAATACTGCAGCGCGCCCGCGCAAAGGGTTAGCCGTTCACATGATTGCACGCGTCGCGCTTCTATTGACGATCGTCCCTTCCGCAACGGCATTAGCCCAAACCGCGAACCGGTGCCCATGGTTCTCTAGCGGCAGTGCCGCGAAAATCCTGGGTGGCAATATATCGCTCGTCGCCAATGCCGACGGAAACTGGGATGGTTCGTGCCATTTTATTCGCAGCGATGAGGGGAAGCCGGCGTCTATCGACATTCTGATCGGGAAGGTAGACACGCACCCCTGCCCTCAGGGGAGTGTGAAGATCAATGCGCTGGGAAACGAGGCGCTGCAGTGCAGCCACCCGACCCTTGGAAGTCAACATGTCGATGTCATAGCGGGGCGAATGAGAGACGTGTACTTTGTGGTATCGATGACAGACGTACCAAATGCGACGCGGCAACTCCCTTCGGATTCGCACTTATCCGGCCCTTTTGGCGCGTCGCTGCTGGAGCGGGTCGCCGAGCAGGTCGTTGGCAATCTTTATTGAATCGAGAAAGTGAATATCAAGTTTGTTCCGACCAAAGGCGCTGCGGGAGTGAGAGGGTCCGCGAACCGCTGGATTGCGTGCCTCTCTTCTTGGACGATCGACCTGGGCACCGGGATGAAGGCTCGGGCCTAAAGGCCCTCGAATCAATGCGCGGTATTCAGGGGTCTGAAGACCCCTGCTCCCTCCGTACAAAGCTGGATCCGACAGGTTTGCCGGAATGCGAGAGCTAAATTGATGATCATCTTCGAGAAATAGCTTGTTTGACCTGCCAAGTTACGGTCCGACTCTAAATTGCGAGACATAGTGGAATAGTCCAAAGACATTTACAATCCATAAAACAACGACAATCACGACGACTGCGTTGAGGATGCCTTTTATAGTTCCCTGCATTGGAACATAGCGGTTAATAAGCCAGAGCAGTATTCCAACAACTAAGAGCGTGATAACCACGTTGATGAGTGGCATTTGCTTCTCCCTTTCCCTGCGCGACGAATTGCGCGCTCCGCGGAACGACTCCTGTTCATGCGCGAGAGTTCTCCCCGCCCTGAATTCTCTCGCACTCGCGATAAAGATGTGCCAAACGGGCCTTCTGTTGCCTCCGGGCCGAGAAATGGTTTGCGTACACCTATGCAAATTGCGCTCTGGCGGCTTCGTCAAGTGATTTGCGGCGGAACCGTTTGCTTTTCAGATTCAACGTGCGGATAGAGATTCGTCGATCCGCTAGGATTCTTTATATGGCGCTTCTCGAAGTTCGCGATCTGGAAATTCGCTTTGCATCCGGCACTCGAACTACCTCCGCCGTGAACGCCATCGGCCTTCAGGTCGATGAGGGCGAAGTTTTGGGACTGGTGGGCGAGTCGGGATCGGGCAAGAGCGCTACGGCGCTGGGGATCCTGGGCTTGTTGCCGCCGACGGCGCGGACCGCGGGACAGATTCTATGGCAGGGTGCGGGAGGAACGCCGGCGGTCGACCTGCTGCAGCAATCGAGACACGCCATGCGGCTGCTGCGCGGGCGCGAGATCGCCATGATTTTTCAGGAGCCGATGACTGCGCTCAACCCTGTAATGCCGGTCGGCCGCCAGGTGGAGGAATGCGTGCGGGCGCATTCGCGGTCATCGACGAGGCGCGAAGCCCGCAAGAGTGCCATTTCGGCGCTTGAAGCGGTCGCGATTCCTGACGCAGCACGGCGTTCCTGCGATTACCCGCACCAGTTTTCGGGCGGACAGAGGCAGCGTATCCTCATCGCCATGGCGCTCATCAACCAGCCGCGACTGCTGATTGCCGACGAGCCGACCACCGCTCTGGATGTAACGGTGCAGGCGCAGGTGCTCGAGCTGCTGCGCGATTTGCAGCGGCAGCATGGGCTGGCGATGCTGTTCATTTCGCACGATCTTGCGGTGGTGGGGCAAGTGGCGAGCCGCGTGGCGGTGATGCGCGCCGGGCAAATAGTGGAAACGGGGACGTGCGCGCGGCTGCTTATGGCGCCGGAGCACCCTTACACCAAGAGCCTGCTGGGCGCGGTGCCAACACTGCGCACAGACCGGAACCGGCCGCTGGCTATGGCGAGATAGTGTGCAGACGAAGGGAGTGAGTCACTTGTCGAACGCGCGGATCGAGGCCTGCGGCAATTCTCGAGAAGTGCGGCAAACTCGCTCATGAAGAACTGACTGCGTAATTTCGGCGATTCCCGCCCTTTCGCCAAAAACAGCGAAAGGACGGGGCACGGGGTACCTGTCGGTCCATTGAAGGGCACGCAGTTTCATTCGCCGCGCTGCTTGGCTGCGACTTCTTCGGTTGAAGACTCCGCGGCCGGAGTTTCCGCTGTGAATTCGGCTTCGACCTTTACCTTCACGTGCGCGGTGACGTCGCGATGCAAACGGATCGCGACGTGATAATCGCCGACGCTCTTGAGCGGCTCGGATAGCTGGATCTTGCGGCGGTCGACTTCAAATCCGTGCGCCTCGAGGCCTGCGGCGATATCGGCCGCGGTCACTGAGCCAAAAAGATGGCCGCTGTCTCCCGACTTGCGGGTGAAGCTGAGCATGACCGGTTCGAGTTTTGCGACCAGTTCCTGCGCCTGGGCTTTCTCGGTTGCGGAACGGCGCGCGGCGGAGGCCTTCATCTGCTCGATTACCGCCTTGTTGGCATCTGTGGCCTGCATGGCCAGCTTGCGCGGCAACAGAAAATTACGGCCGTAGCCGTCGGCCACCTTCACGACTTCGCCGCGGTTGCCGAGATTTGCTAAATCTTCCTTCAGAATCACTTCCATTTGAAACTCTCCAATGCTGCGGGGCTTGCTCCATGCCAGCCTGTCTCTGACCGAAATGCCCACTGGCGGAGCATGGCGCATGAATTTCGTGCTTCCCGAAAAGCAGGTCCTTCGACTACGTTTGGCGCAAACAACGCGCCAAACTCCTCTCAGGATGACAGCGGTCGTTTAGTGCCGCGTGGCAAATGGCAGCAGGGCGATGTTGCGGGCCTGCTTGATGGCGCGGGTCAGGCGGCGCTGATGCGTGGTGCATACGCCGGTGAGCCGCCGGGGCACGATCTTGCCGCGCTCGGCCACAAACTGCTGCAGCAGCCTGACGTCGCGGTATGGGATCGCGTCGATCTTCTCGGTGCAGAACTTGCAGACCTTCTTGCGCCGGAAGAACTTGCCGCGGCCGCCCGGTCCGCCT
>JBAUBR010000073.1:0-11436 GCA_049676965.1 Occallatibacter sp. | reverse complement strand
GTCTCATTGCCGCCGCTGAGCGACGACTCGGCGCCGCCAAACAGTGACGCAAGAGCCGCTTCGAACGTGGGTCCATACGCGAGCCGGTCCTGCAATGCGAGCACCACCAGGCGCAACTCGGGCATGGGGCTGCGCTCGGCCTGCAGATAGATGGGCTCCGCGTACAAAAGCGCGCGCCCGGAGGGAATGACCAGCAGGCTGCCGCGGCGCACATGCGAGCCTTGCTGGTTCCACAGCGTCAACTGGCCGGAGAGCTGCGCGTTCTGGTCGATGCGCGCCTCGATCTGCAGCGGCCCGTCGACCAGGCGCGTCTTGGGAAAGTCGTAGACCACCGCTGTCCCGTAGTGCTCTCCGTCGCTGCGCGCGGCGATCCAGCCGATAAGGTTGTTGCGGTTGACTGGCGTGAACGGCAGAATCTCCACAAACTCCACGCCTGTCTCGCCGGGCAGCCTCATCAGCACAAAGTTGGGCTGCATCTCCTGCGCGGCCTGCCCGCCCTCTTCGCTCAATCCCACCTCGGTGGCCACGGTCCATTGGTCTTCGCGGTTGTAGAAGACCTCGGGATCGGTCATGTGGTAAAGGCCGTAGACGTCGGACTGCAGCTTCAGGAGCGATTCGGGATAGCGGACGTGCTTGCGCAATCCGGCCGGCATCTCTGAGGCATCCTTGAACAGGTCGGGAAAGATTTGCCGGTAGGCCGCGATGATTGGATCGGTGGGATCGAAGACGTAGAAAGTCACGCTGCCGTTGTAGGCATCGATCACCGCCTTCACACTGTTGCGCATGTAGTTGAGCTGCTCGTCGCCGATGGTCGAGTGGGTCGAATCGGGATAATTGTCCGACGCGGTGAAGGCATCGATGATCCAGGAGAGCCGGCCATCGTCATCGAGCACAACGTAGGGATCCTGTTCGAAGATGAGAAACGGCGCCAGCGCGCCGACGCGATCGCGCAGGTTGCGCCGCATCAGCAACCGGCTCTCCGGCGTTACATCGTCGCTGAAGGGCAGCTTGCCCAGGTCGCCGCGATCGAAGGCCAGCAGAATACGGCGCAAGAAGCCGCCAATCTCGATTCCGCCCGTTCCTTCATACGATGTAAGGTTGTTGGTCTGGCCCTGCGGATAGTTGAACTCCTGCTGCCGCGTCTTCACGTAGACGTCGGTGTTGGTCAACTCGCCGAAGTAGATCTCCGGCCGCGTGACCTGCAGGCTGCTTACCGTGCTTTGCACGGGCATGTTGCTCAGGATCAGCGCGGGCAGTCCCTCCGGCGTGAAGCCGTTCACCGGGTTCATAGTGATGCCGTAGCCATGGGTGTAAATCAGCTTGTCGTTGATCCAGTTGCGGCTGCTTTCGGGCAGCTTGTCGACATTCAGCTCGCGCGCAGCGAGCATCACCTGGTGTAAAGAGCCCTCGAATTGATAGCGGTCGATATCGATGTCGGGGAAGTCGTAATAGGTGCGAATCTCCTGGATCTGGCGCAGGGTATCGCGCAGCGCCTGCCAGTCCCACAGCCGGATGTTCTGGAGCGTGGCCTGATTGTTGGCCGGATCGGCGGCGTCCGGCGTAGTCTCGGCAGGAAACTCGCGCTGCTGGAAACGGTCGAGACCGTAGGCCTGCCGCGTCATTTCGATGTTGTGGACAATGAACGGCCGCTCGCGCACCAGTTGATTGGGTTTGACCACGAAGTTGGTCACGTACCAGCCCACAATGCCGACAAGGGGATAACAGACCACGACCGGCAGAATGCACGCGATGAGCCAGCGCCCGCGCGGCCGCGAAATCCCGCTGCCCGCCGCAATCAGCGCGCCCAGCACCAGCGCCGCGCACACTATGAGTTTGCCGGTGAGCAAGACGTGGGCGCCGGTGTAGTTCACACCGTCGAAGATGGTGTGGTGCTCAAGAAGCAGGTCGAACCGGCTGAGATAGACGCGCAGGGCAACGGTGAGCAGGAAAAATGCAAGGGCAAACGAAATTCCGCGCCACGGCAGCGGGTCGTAGATGCCGCGATGCTCGCCGGTCAGCGCGCGCGTGCCCCCGGTGATGAGAATGAACACCAGGGCCATTGCGCAGATCAAAACGGCGAGCGTCAGCAGCCATCCGGCCATCAGGTGCCACGCCGGCAGTGTGAAGAGGAAGAAGTTCAGCGGGCGCGCAAAGATGGGATCGACCGCGCTCCCGGTTGCTCGGGGCGCGTACCAGTAAAGAGCCCACGCCGGCCATTCCGCGGCCATCGCCCCACCGGTGGTCACGGCAACCAGCAGCGAGCCGGCAATGGCCACGAAGCTGAGCACCGGCTTCACCGACAGCGTGACCGGCCGCCCGCCGAAGAACAACGTGTGGTCGCGCGGCAGATCGTCGCGATGGGCGCGGCGAAGAATCGAGTACATCGAATACAAGACAAGAAAAGTGGCGACGGCAAAGATGGCGAAGATGCTCCATTCCAATCCAAGCGTCTTCCAGAAGACGCCTGCGTAGCCCAGCGAGCCAAACCACAACGCATCGACCCAGTAGGAGATCGCCGTTCGGCCGCCGAGGAAGATGGCGAAAATGACAACGATGACGAGAGTGAGGACGATGCGGCGGCGCCGCGGGTGCTTGCTGACAGGCCAATCGATTTGTTCATGCATGTTTGGGTCGCGCATAGCCGCTTTCTTGCGGGTCCCCACGTAGCGCTTGCGAGTGTTTCTCCTTCGTACCGCCCATCCGGGATCCCATTATCTCAACCACTTCACTCTATTCCATCTACGGGGTTTTCACAGTGCGGATGCGGGGGGCAGGCTGGCCGCAAGTGGGAGTTGGCATTCCAGAAAGGGCTGCATTGCGCCTCTGCGTGGATGCGCATGTCCATTCTGAATGTGGCGCGCATGGGCAAGTTCTCGTCCGACCGGTCGATTCGCGACTATAGCGCGGACATCTGGAAAACATGGCCGGTGAAGATTCAGATTTAATGGACTTCTAATCGAATCGATGTTTTGCAGGGCGGCTGCTCCGGCAACGCCGCCATGCCGGCGTGGAATTCCCACAAATTGTTCTGAGCAAAAACTTTGGTGTGCATATCGGCTGAATTACATCGGGAAACTGCCGATAAGCCCCTTTGGTCTCTCTGCGGCGGGAGAACCCTGCGCCGGGGGTCAGCAAGAGGGCGGATGATATCTCTAAAAAAATATCTCGACCAGCCGGAAACCGAACCCGTTCGGAACGGCAAGGTGGACGCGAAGGAACTTCTTCTCGCCGCGATCGCTGCGTATTGCTCTTCTCTGCGCGAGATAGGCAGCGCGAGCGTGGATGCCTGCCCGATCCTGGGCGAAGAGCTGAAGCAGGGCCTGCGCAAAATCGACGACGGACTGGAGGCGGGGGCGACGCGCGAAAAGCTGGAGACTGCGGAGCGCGAAGTGCAGGCGCAGCTTCGCAACTGGGGCCGGCGTACTGCACGACACTACCAGCAAAAGGCCGACGAAGTGAAGGAAATCCTGATCGTGATGGCGCGCACCGCCGAGGGCGTCGGCGAACGGGATCAGCGCTGCGCAAACCAGATTTCACAAGTGACGGGACGGCTCGAGAAGATGGCGACGCTGGAGGATCTGTCCCAGATTCGCACTTCGCTCAAGCAGAGCGCGGTGGAGTTGAAGACCTCAATCGAGCGCATGACCGCGGAAGGCAAAGCCGCCATCGAAAAACTGAAGACCGAGGTGACTCAATACCAGGCGCGGCTTGAAGAGGCCGAGCACATCGCCTCGTCGGATTCGCTGACCGGGCTGCGCAACCGCCTGTGGGTGGAGAACTATATCGAACGGCGACTGGCTGCCGCGGGCCCGCTGTGCATCGCCATCGTCGACATCGACGAATTCAAGCAGGTAAACGACGAGCACGGACACGCGGCAGGCGACGAGCTGCTGCAGCAATTCGCAACCGAGCTCAAGTCGGCTTGCCGTTCCAAAGGCATTGTGGGACGCTGGGGCGGGGACGAATTCATCGTCCTGTTCGACTGCAACCGGGCCGAAGCGAATACGCAGATTCTGCGCATCAAGGATTGGGTTTGCGGGAGCTACACCATCCATGGGAAAGGCGGTCCGGAGAAGCTGAAGGTCGAGGCATCCATCGGATTGGCGGAGCGGATGCCTAACGAGACGGCGAAGAAGCTTCTGGCCCGCGCCGACGCCGATATGTACGAGAAGAAGGCGGCGTCGCGTCGAGGGCGATAGGGCCCTTCAATTCAATTCGAACCGCCCTGCGATTGCTGCTGCTTCCGTTTATCTTTTGCCTCTTTTCTCGCCTGCCTCTCCGCCGCATCCTGCGCGCGAGTCTGGGCATCGAGGCCGTGCGTCGGATCCCTGTGCAAGAACTTGCGGGAAAGATCGGGCCAGAACTCCTGGAAGACTCCGCCGGCAGTGCCCTCGCCGGTCACAATGAATCCGTTGCTGATGGTGAGGCCAATTCCGGTGTTACTCGGCGGGTAATAGAAATTCGAGATCGCGCCGGAGATGATGTTGCCCGCGACGTTGGAGTAGTTTGGCTCCCACCTGTTGGAGTTATCGTGTTTGCAGATGAAACTTGTGGCCGCCGCGTAGAGCAACCGGTGCATGGTCGACCCGTGGCCTAGCCGGAAGTAGCGCGGATCCTGGTGAAGGATTGCCGGCAGAATGCCGTTGCCGATCATGGTGCCGTCGAAGGCGTCGAGATAAGCCGCCCCGGTGCGCCTTCCGTAGCCTTCGACACCCCAGCGGAACCCGGTGTCATCGTCCAGCGCCTCGTGCAGCCCGGATACGACAAATGCGATGCCAAATGTTGCCGGATCGATCGAGGAACGGAAGGCAAGCTTCATCTTCTGGCCCGCTGTGAGCGAGACCGCGTCGCTTCGATAGGTGGTGTTGAAGGTCGGCACAATACCCAGGACCCGCTGCCTCTCCTGTTCCTTGATCTGCTGCTCTGCCTTCTCGTGCTGAGTCTGTTCCGCAGAGGACGTTTCGGAGCTCGAACTGCCCTGGGAGGGAGGGATTGCGACTGGGGGCTCTGCGGCGGCGTGGAAGCGGGAGCCGGCTGCTGACCAGGTTGGTCCTGACTAGTGGACGCTTGACTGGTGGACGCTTGACTCGAAGATGCCTGGCTCGAAGATGTTTGCTGCCTGGCCGCGTCGTCGGACGAGTCCGCGACCACATTGGGCAGCGGAGCATCGGGAAGCTGTTCGGCCGGAGCGATCGGGCCGGAGACCGGCTGCTGGGCAAGAACCTCATTCGGCAACACCAACAGCGCCATTCCGGCCACTCCGGCCACGAGCGATGCAGGGAGAAAGCGAAGTTCGAAACGCATCCAATCACCAGTCGCGGAGCCGGCACCTGACAGGCCATCTTGCCGATGACGGCGCAAGGACCGAAGGGCCACCTCCAGGATTGATCCCGACAGAAGCGTCCAAGGCAGACGGCGCCCTTCGGGTACAACACTCTTTATCCCGCGTTTAACAGTGCTGGATGGTTAGACGCAATTTCACGCTCCACGACATAACGCTTCGATCCCCCGACACGCCTGCTCCATGCTCACGACGACTGCGAGGGCAGAGCTGCTTGCCGGCTCTTGATTTCATTGAGCAGCAGCTCCACCTTGTCCTCGTTTTCCAGCGCCATGAAGCGGTCTTCGAGCGACTCGGGAGCCAGCACTTCCACGGTCGCGGCGTTCTCCGCCGACTTAATGTGGACTCTGCTCTTCATCCGGTCCATCGTGTGCTCCTGCTGGTTGCCCACCACCTGGCGGGCATGGGTCGCGCGGCCAACCACCCTGGCGCGGCGATGCTCGGCAATCAGCATTTCGCAGTGGGCGCGCGTCTCGGTCAGTTTCTGGTCCAGCTTGTGCAGAGCCTGGCGCAGGTTGTCGGCTTCATGCTTCTGGTCCTCGGCCTGCTCGGTAAAGCCGGCCACCAGCTGGTCGTGGCTCAGCGCCCGCTCCAGCGCCTCGCGCGCCAGGTCGTCGCGGCCCTTTTGCACGGCCAGTTCCGCCTTGCGGCGCCACTCGGCCGCGTGATCCTCCTGTTCGGCCTTCTTCTTGTTGAGCAGGTGCTCATCGGCAATGGCGATCGCCACCTGCGTCTTCACCTGGAGCAACTGGTTTTCCATGTCCACCACCACCTGCTTCAACATTTTTTCCGGATCTTCGGCCTTCTCGACAAGGTCGTTCAAATTGGCGCGAAGCAATGTGCTTACCCGTTCAAGTAACGACATACCAACCCTCCTTGATGCTCAGATACAAATCTCAGTGTGTATTCTTCTTCGATTCCTCTTCTTTGAAAGGGCACGGCTTCAGCCGTGCCAATAAACCGCGAAGTGGAATCCTGGGCTTTAGCCCCCGAGGGAACGAATCGCCGCTCGCCGGCACTCCCTCAGCGGCTAAAGCCTCTCCCGTTTTGCTGCTCCTGCGGCACGGCTGAAGCCGTGCCCTTTCAAAACTGTGCCTTTCCAATTCCCTACCCCATTGATATGCCTTTTCAAATCCCCGCCCCTTCAATCAGGGAGATCCTCGCTCGACTCATCGAGCCCTCCGGCTCCCACTGAACAAGCTGGGAGCCGGAGGCTGGATGCTATGAGCCACCCGATCCATTCGTCTTTGCCTCGCCGCCCGGCGCTTGCGGTTTCTTCTCGCGAATGGCCTGCACGTTGGACATCAGTTGTTTGATGTCCATGCCGCTCAGCGCCTCAAACAGCGCCGGCACCTGCGCGGCAATCTTTGTCATGTCGCCGGTGATTTTGTGCATTCCCGAGGCGCCATCGTTGCCCGTGGACACGATGGTGATCTTGTCCACCTTGCTGAGCGGCTCGGCCATGGCGCGGACAACGTCGGCCATATTGGTGAGCAGCTTGTCAACCACCGCGGCCTGGTTCCATTCCTGGTAAGCCTCGGCCTTGACATTCATGGCCTTGGCTTCGGCCTCGCCCTTCTGGAAGATGATGCTGGCTTCCGCCTCGCCCTGCGAGCGGATGGCGGCAGCGCGGCCCTCGGCTTCCGTGGTCAGGCGAGCCTTTTCCGCGTTGGCCAGGTTCTCGATGCGCTGGCGCTCGATCTCCGCACCCTTCAGCACCGTGGCGATGAGCTCCTTTTCGTGGCGCAGAATCTCGGCCTCCTGCACCTTGATCTGGCCTTCCTTCTCCACCTGCTGCACCTTCACCTGCTCGAGGGTCACCTGCTGCAACATCACGTTGGTCTGCAGCTCATACGCTTTGTCGGCCGTGGCCTGCTGGCGGCGGCTCTGCTCGGAGTACTGCGCCTTCTTGATTTCAAGATCGCGCTGCGCCTCGGCCTGCCGCGCCTGCGATGCAGTCTCGGCAATCACGCGATCCTGGTCGGCCTGCGCCTTGGCTACCGCCGACTCGCGCAGGGCATTGGCGCGCTGGATGGCCGTATCGCGCTCGGCTTCGGCTGTGGCCACGTCGGCATCGCGGCGAATGCGCGCCACGTCGGGCCGGCCCATGTTGGAGATGTACTCGTTCTTGTCGCGCACTTCCTTGATGGTGAACGAAATCACCTCCAGGCCCATCTTGCTCACTTCCTCGGCGCAGGTGGAGCGCATGCGCTCGCCCACCATCTCCGGCTCCTTGACGATCTGCTCCACCGTCAACTGGCCGATGATGCCGCGCAAATGGCCTTCCATTACCAGGCGGATAAGGCCCTCGCGCTGCGGCTGCGGCTTGGTGAGGAACTGCTCGGCCGCGGTGAGGATCGAGGGCTGATCGCTGCGCACCTTGATCTGCGCGACGGCCTCGACGGTGACGGCCACGCCCTGCTTGGTGTAGAGATCCTGCTGCGGAGCCACGTCGAAGCTCATCAGCTCCAGGCTTAGCTCGCGGCAGTTCTCCACCATGGGAAAGATCACCGTGCCGTGGCCCTTGATCACGCGCGGCCCGCGAAAACCGTAGACAATCAGCGCCTCGTTGGGGCCCGCCTTGCGATACATCCTGGCCAGCAAACCGAGGACTAGGATCAGTCCCAGTACAGCCAATCCGACAATCAGAACCATTTGGTTGGTCATTGCGTTCCCGGCCCTTTCGCCCGGGAGGTGAGAGGGTTGATGGTTGACTTACCGCTTCTGGCCCGTATTCCGGCCGCGTTTAGGAAAGAGCTTGGCCAGCAATCCCAGCAGAAAAATCCCCACCAGGATGGCCATATCCGTAATCAGCACGGTCGTGTTACTCATCGAAACCCCGGCCCTTTCAACCGGGAAAGCAGCTCCTAGCTGCTAGCTTCCAGCTCCTAGCTGGTCGCCTCTAGCTGACAGCTAGAAGCTAGCGGCTGGAAGCTGATGACTGATTCCTGATCTCCGATCCCTGATCCCTGTACTCCGGCATATCCTCCCAGCGTCGGACGTACGCAATCCCTTTTTCGTAGCGGACGACGAAGACCTCCTCCTGTTTGGAAATTGCTTCGCCGTCCTCCGACCGCGCGGGCGCCGATCGCCGCGCGCCGAGCTGCTCGTACATAATCTCGCCGATGCCGCCGGCGCGAATGGGCGCCGAGACCCGGCCCACCACGCCCGTCACCGCTGTCTCGTCCGCGGTGAGTTCGCGCTCGTGGGGCATCAGCACTTTGGCGAGAAAGACAAATACGATCCCGCCGCCGGCCACGCCGCAGATTCCGGCCAGCACGAGCACCACGGTGGCCACAAAAGTGCCGTAGTGCGTCAACAGATAGCCTGCCGCGCCAAACCAGCAAAGGAAGATCATGATGGAAAACGCGTTCCACCACGGAACCGTTGCGCCGCCGCTGCGGGCTGCACCGGCCTGCACTGCGTGGCCGGCTTGCGCAACACCATGCGGCAAGTGAACATGCGGAACATGCACATGAGGAACGTGAACATGGCCGCCAAAGTGCCCCATGCCGCCCAGCAGCGAAACCGCGCTCAGCATCAGCCCCACAAGAAAGCAAATCAGGTAAAACGTTTCCCAGGTCATTTGCGTGCTCCCTGTTTTCTCCCGGTCCTAACTCGGGAAGGGTACGGGCTTCAGCCCGTACAAAAAGCCTCCCAACTCAGCGGGGCTTTAGCCCCTGAGGACCGGTTTTCTCTCGCGCGGACCTGCCGCGCCCGTTACGCACATCAAGCTCTTGCCCGTTCGCCTTGCGTGCTTTCATGTTGGTCCTGTTCGTCTCCGCCGTCTTGGGCTCCGCCTTGGGCCGTAACACTTCGCTCAGCCGTGGCATCAGCCCCGGCGTCTCGAGAATCGACTCGAGCAGCAGCAGGCATTCCCGTGAATGCTCGTGCTGCGCGATGGTAAGCAGGGCGCCTTTCAGTTCAGGATCGCGCCGGAAGCGCTCGGCGCCACTCACCAGCCACAGGTCCAGCTTCTCGTCGATGTTGCGCAGTTCGCTCTGCAGCTCAGGGTGGTAGCCCTCCGGGTCGTCGACCAGGTAGCCGGGATGCACCTTGAAAAAACCGGCCAGAATCTGCCGCGTGGTATTGGTCAGGTGCGGCCGCGCCCCGCTCTCGATCTGCGAGAGATAGCTCTGACTCAGCGTTGAGCCGGTCTCGCGCTCGATGGCCCGCACCAGCTCCAACTGGCTCATGGCGCGATTCAACCCCCGCAGGCTGCCCTCAACCTCGCGCAGGTAACGGATTTTCTCGCCAAGCTTCATTGGTCAGTTCGCAGTTCGTAGTTCTGGACCCTAGCCCTGTCTTCTGTTCCCTGCCCTTGCTTATTGCAATCTGCAATACAACCTATCGCAATCCGCAATATCTGTCAAGAAAAATCGGAATGAACCCGCGGGACGAAGCTGCGGAGCATGTTTTGTCGAAGGAAAGGAGAAACCGGGCCGTCGCGGGCAGGAAGCACCTGGCGCGGAAGGGTTAACCTTTTAGCGCGAAGGGCAAATAATATTCTTCGATATACCAGGAGAGCGCAAAGAGTACTGCCATCCCGGCCAGGCCCCAGAAGAACAGGCGCATGGGCAAGGTTGCGGTCGGAGAGACTGCTTCCTTCCCGCTCAGGCGCGGACGCCACGCAAACAGCAATCCGCTGGCCAGGCAGATGCAGGCAGCCACGGTTACTCGAACGAGACACGCCGCGAGCCGCTCCTGCCAGCGGCTGCCGGGGACAAAGAACGCACTTAGCATGACCCAGTACAGCGACAGAATACTGAGGAAGAAAGTGACCGCTCTCGCGAGATCGAGCATATGCCGGCTCCATTTTCCCACCGGCCGGTGAATGCCTGCAACGGAACTTTGCCGGACGGTTTACTCAGCACGCAGAGCTTCGACAGGATTGACAGACGCGGCGCGCCGCGCAGGAATGAAGCTGGCCATCAACGCGCAGAGTGCGAGCACCGCTGCAACCGCAGCCAGTGTGGACACGTCCCAGGGCTGGGTGCCGAAGAGCAGCTTGCGCATGAGAACCGCTGCAGCCACCGAGCATGCAAGCCCGGCGGCGATGCCGGCGGCGATCAGCCATGCGGCCTCTTTCAGAATGAGCGAGTAGACCGAGCCGCGCTCGGCGCCCAGTGCCATGCGCACGCCGATCTCGCGCGTCCGCCGGCTCACCGAATAGGCGATTACGCCATACAAGCCCACCACGCCCAGCAGCAAAGCCAAGGCAGCAAATCCACCCACAAGCCAGGCCGACGAGCGATGGAGATAGGCTGCGGGCGAGTCGTGAATGTGCTCGTTCATGATGGTCGGCTGCGCGGTGGCGATGTTGGGATCGATCTGGCGCACCGCCGCGGCCAGGGTGGGCAGGATGGTCTGCTCCAGTTGCGCGGTGCGGACAACGACAAAGAAGTAGTTGTCGGGCTCCTGGGCAATGGGCGTGTACATCGCCGGTCCGATTGCCTTGTCGAGCGGGCCCTCCTGGATATCGTCGACGATTCCGACGACCTCCTTTGCGGGTGAGTTGGCGTCATAGGCTATGCGTTTGCCGATGGGGTCTTCGCCAGCGAAGTGCTTCACAGCCATGGCGCGATTGATGATCATCACCGGAGGGTGAGAGGCATCGTCGTCGAGGGTGAAGTTGCGGCCGCGCAGCACCCGCGCACCGATGGTGAAGAAATAATTGAGGTCGACTTCGCGATTGAGCACCTCGATGCGCTCGCCGTGGTAAGGCCGGCCGATGACGCGAAAGGTCGTGCTGCCGCTGCCCGAACCCACAGGCAACTGCGCGGACGACCCCACCGACAGCACGCCGGGCAGGACGGCGACGGCGCTCACCACCTGGCGAATCAAAGCGGCCTGTTTGGCGTCCGTCGAGTATGAGGTTCCCGGCGCAAGGATGCGCAGCGCCGCGAGGCGGTCCGGCTGCAGTCCGATATCGGTATGGAGCAGACGATAGAAGCTCTTCGCGAGCAACCCGGCGCAAACCAGCAGCACCATCGCCATGGCCAGTTCCACCACCACGAGATTGGAGCCGAACCGACGCCACACGGTTCCGGCAAAGCCGCGGCTGCCGGCGGCGAGTGCGTCGCGCATGGCCGTGC
>JBAUBR010000072.1:0-4290 GCA_049676965.1 Occallatibacter sp. | reverse complement strand
GAACTGGGCCGGGCCGGCGAAGAGCGCAATTATCGGCTCGAATTGAAGCTCCTGGCCGACGTTGGCCTCGTCGGCCTTCCCAACGCAGGCAAGTCCACGCTCATCTCGCGCATCTCAGCCGCGCGGCCAAAGATCGCGGACTATCCCTTCACCACGCTCGAGCCAAACCTCGGCGTGGTTACGGTCGGCGAGGAGCCCGACCTCGAATCGTACGTCGTCGCCGACATGCCCGGCCTCATCGAAGGCGCGCATCTCGGCTCCGGCCTCGGCATCCAGTTCCTGCGCCACATCGAGCGCACGCGGCTGCTGGTGCACCTGGTCGATGTGTCGGATTCATCGGGCCGCCCCGATCCGGTCGCCGATTTCAAGATCATCAACGAAGAGCTGGCCAGCTTCTCGAACGGCCACGGCGAACATCCGCTGGCCGCCAAACCAATGATCGTCGTAGCCACCAAGATCGACGCCGCCAATCCCGAGAAACTCAAGAAGCTCGCAGCGCACGTCAAGCGCCGCAAGCTCGAGTTTCACGCAATCTCCGCCGTAACAGGGCAGGGCGTTGATGAGTTGAAATGGGCGATAGCGAAGCGGCTGCGAGCCGGAGAACATGCGAATGCGTGACCGGCAGAGGTAGCGAATTTGCGGTGGGCAACGCTTGATTCCTTGGAAGCTGTGGAAATGAAGCACTTCCTCTCTCCCAGCCGTGCCCCACATGCGCGCGAATTCAGCGGAAGGGATTCGCAATCTGCAGCTCACCGAACCGCCGGCCGTGCTGGAGATCCTCGGTGTACAGGAGATCGCATTTCGCCTGGAGCGCGGCGGCAACGATCAGCGAATCGTACCATGCGAAACCGCTGTTCGCCTGGATCCGCAGTGCTTCGGCATAGAGCGCCTGCGACGAATGCACGCTGAGCAGAGGGCGAAAGACCGTGCCGAGATACTGCTCTGCGTCCGCCATGGTCATCGGCTTGGAAAATCTTCTCAGGGCGACATTGAAGAACTCCTGAACGACCTGATAGCTGACCGCGCCTTTCTGTGTCGTGAGGGCTCTGCGGATCAGTTGCGTGGCCTTGCGGGATTTGGCGGGGGCGCTTCGATCAAAAGAGTAGACGAATATGTTAGTGTCCAGAAAGAACCTATCGCTCATTCAGTTCGTCCCTGCTGAAGCTCCGGCCCGCGTCGACATGTCGCATGTGCTTCATCAGCGCATCGAATCCCTGGGCATCGCCCGCGCTCGAGGTAAACTGCGCGAGCCACTCCCGAAAAGCGGCGTTCAGCGTCTTGCGCTGGGCCCGCGCAATTGAACGGGCCCGCTCAATCTGGTCCTCGTCGGCGCTGAGCGTGATGTTCTTCATACGGGAATAGTGTACACGATTTCCGTGTGAGTCGTTATATCAGCCCCAGCGCTCCAGAACGTGGACGTTTCGAAAATCACCCTGGACGCAGTCCTTGAGCAGCCGGCTTGCCTGCCCGCGTCGGTCCAATGCTTTACCCTATCGCTGGGGTCCCAAGCTTGCGCATCGTTCTCTCGACCATAGGAACCTTCGGCGACACCAATCCGCTGATCGCGATCGCTCTCGAGCTCAAACGGCGCGGGCACGCGCCAGTATTGGCCGTGCCGGCGGTCTTCAAACCCAAAATCCTTCCCCTCGGCCTCGAGTTTCACGAGGTGCGGCCGGACATCGATCCGAAGAACTCCGTTCTCGTCGAAATGGTCTACGACGTGAAGAAAGGCACCGAGCACGGGCTGCGCAATTTTCTTTTTCCCGTGCTGCGCCAGACCTACGATGACCTGACGGACGCGGCCACAAAGCCCGTGCGCGCCGACCTTCTTGTGCTGGGCGAGCTCAACTACGCCGGCCCGCTGGTGGCCGAGAAGACGGGCATCCCGTGGGCCAGCTACGTGCTGGCGCCGCTCTCGTTCTTTTCGGCGTTCGACCCCCCGGTGCTGCCGCCGTACCCGCGGCTGGCGCGGGCCGACAAAGCGGTGCCGGGATTCGGGCGAGTGATCAAACGGCTGGCGCGCTTCGCCAGCCGCAAATGGCCGGAGCCTGTCTACGAACTGCGCCGCGAGCTCGGCCTTCCCAAGGGCGCCAATCCGCTTTTCGACGCCAAGCATTCGCCTTACCTTGTGCTGGCGCTGTTTTCGCGTGTCCTGGGAACCGAGCAGAAGGACTGGCCCGCGAACACCAAGATCACCGGCTTCTGCTTCTACGACGCCGATGGCGGCAACACGGCGCTGCCGCCGCATCTTGAGGAGTTCCTCGCCGCCGGCCCGCCGCCGGTGGTGTTTACGCTGGGCTCCGCCGCCGTGCTTGCCGCGGGCAATTTCTACGAAGTGTCGGCCAAGGCGGCCATCAAGCTGGGCATTCGCGCGGTGTTGTTGATCGGCGCCGACCAGCGCAATCGCCCGCGGCAAAAGCTGCCGGACTCGATCTGCGTGGCCGAGTATGCGCCCTATTCCGGTTTGTTTCCGCGCGTGGCCATGGTGGTTCACCAGGGCGGCGTAGGCACCACGGCGCAATGCCTGCGCGCCGGCAAACCGATGCTGATCATGCCCTACTCGCACGACCAGCCGGACAATGCGCGGCGCATGAAGCGGCTCAAGGTGGCGCGGGTAGTCCAGCGCGGGAACTACACGCCCAACCGGGTAGCGCGCAAAGTGGCGGCGATGCTCGCCCAGCCGGGCTACGCGCAGCGCGCGGAGAGTGTGGCGCAGCAGCTGGCGCAGGAAGACGGTGTGCGCGCGGCGTGCGACGCGCTCGAAGAGCTGTATCCGAGCACGCGCAAACCGGACTAAGAGGACGTGCCAGATGTGCTCGGCGGGCTTGCCGGCGCGGCAGCAGGAGCGCTCGATGACCTTTCAGTGGATGCTGCCTTCGTATCCTTAGCAGCCGATTCGGCAGCCGGCGCTTTGCTTTCTTGAGACGCGCCCTCCGCGGCCGGCGCTGCGCTCTTGGGCGCGTAGTCGTTCACATACCAGCCGGCACCCTTGAACTGCAGGCGCGGAGCGGTCAGCGGGCGTTCGAGCTTCCCCCCGCACTGCGGGCAAACCTGCTCCGGCTCGTCGCTGAAGCTCTGGATCTTTTCAAAACTATGGCCGCACTGCGTGCAGCGATAGGCATATAAGGGCAACGCGTTCAGCCTCCAGGCAAAGATAGTGGACATTTATATTGTATCGGCAGCAGCAATGCCTGTGCTGCCCGATCACGCACTGTTCGCCGCGCATGATCGGGCGCGCCGCGGCAATCGGCCCGGAACTACTCGGCGGAAATAGGTACCGAGGCCACGTGATTCTCCCACTCCAGCGTGAGCGTGCCCTTGCCGCCGCCGCTGTCGGCAATGGTGTACTTCAAGTCTTCAATCGTCGAGGGTGGAGTGCTCATGGTCATGGGCGTCTCGCCCAGGTCGGCGGACTTGTCGTAGGCCAGGCCCCACTCGCCGGTCTTCTTGTTGACGATCAGCTTCCAGTTGTCGGGGTCGGAGATATCGACAAACAGCGTGTAGGTGCCGGCCGGCACGTCGATGTCTCCGATCTTCAGGTTGGCGTCGGCCTTCAGCGTGGTTGCGGCATTGGCTCCGCCGCGCCACACCGGGTAATGGGGATTGTGGCTGATGAGCCCACCCGGCCCGAAGATATGGCCGGCGCGGCCCTTCACGCGCGGCGACGAATAGGCGATCGTGATCGATTTCCCGCCGATCGTTCCCGTAGCGGTTTCCGGCGGGCTGGGGGGCTGCTGCTGCGCGCAGAGAGTGGCGGCGACGACGAGAAGGCCGGTACAACACAAGAAACGCTTCATGCGGTTTTTCTCCTTTGGGCCTTGGCGACTTTGGGACGGCCCTAACGGGATGATTGTCGCACCGCGCCCCGGGTCGAGGGAATTCGGCTGGCGGAGCGCGCACCGATTCGCCTGATATGATGAGCCGCAAACAGCCGCGGGCTCGTAAGAGCCTGCGCACCGCTGTCGCACGAACACAGATGGCCGGCTACGCAAATCCGAACTCGCCGGGCGCGCGCTTTCGCTCGGCGCTCAGCGAGGAGCGCCCGCTGCAGGTGGCGGGCGCCATCAATGCCTACGTCGCGCGTATGGCCGAAGCCGTCGGCTTCCGCGCGCTTTATCTTTCCGGCGGCGGCGTGGCCGCCAACTCGCTTGGCCTGCCCGACCTCGGCATCAGCACCATGGAAGACGTGCTGACGGACGTGCGCCGCATCACCAATGCGACCGCGCTGCCTCTTCTTGTGGACATCGACACCGGCTGGGGCAGCGCCTTCAACATCGCGCGCACCATCCG
>JBAUBR010000071.1:0-2627 GCA_049676965.1 Occallatibacter sp. | reverse complement strand
GGTGGAGAGCGTGGCGCTGGCGCTGATGGGCGGAGCTGCCGGCCTGAGCGTGGCCTACGCGGGAACCTCGCTGGTGCTGCGCCTGGCGTTTACCAATCCCTACGAGCACGTTCCGTTCGATGCGTCTCCATCCCTGCCGGTGCTCCTGTTTGCCTTCGCAATCTCTCTTTTCACCGGTGTTCTGTTCGGCATCGCGCCGGCCTGGATGACTTCGCACTCCGATCCGATCGAAGCCATGCGCGGCGCCAACCGTTCGGCGGGTTCGAAGGTGAAATGGCCGCAAAGAGTGTTGGTTATTGCGCAGGCAGCGGTCTCGCTGGTGCTCATCAGCGCCGCGGTCATGCTGTCACAAAGCCTGCGCAACCTCGAGCATCAGAACTTCGGCTTCGAGACGGAAGGCCGTTACATGGCGTCGCTCGATCCGAGCCAGGCCGGCTACAAGCCCGAGCAACTCGACCTGCTTTACCGGCGGATGTTCGATCGCCTGGAGCGCATTCCCGGCGTGAAGGGAGTGGCCGGGATGACCTATGCGCCGATGAGCGGCGATACCTGGAGCGACGGCGTGCGCATCCAGGGCAAGCCCGAGCCGCACTCCGGCCAGGACGACGGCGCCACCTGGACGCGCGTCACGCCCGGTTTCTTCTCAACCCTCGGCAACAAGATGGTGATGGGCCGCGCCATCGATGAGCGCGATACCGACAATGCTCCGCTGGTCGCGGTCGTCAACGAAGCCTTCGTCCAGCAGTTTCTCAAGGGCGAGAACCCCATCGGCAAGCGCTTCGGGGCCGACGAGATGATTCACGCCGGCGACTTCGAGATCGTGGGCGTGGCCGCCGATATGCACTACGTGAACTACGGCTTCAAGGACCCCGACCGGCCCATGTACTTTCTGCCCATGCTGCAGCACACCCGATACACCAAGCCGGTCGACATCGAAGGCGAGAAGGGCGCCCATTTCATGGAGAATTTCGTGCTTTGGATTCCCGGCAAGCCCGAAGGCCTGGAGATGCAGGTGCGCAAGTCGCTCTCGGATATCGATCCAAATCTCGCCCTGCTCGACTTCGCCGGCTATCGCGAAATTCTCGACCGCGACTTCGGCCAGCAAAGCATGATTGCCGACCTGACGATGATCTTCGGTTTGCTGGCGCTCACGCTGGCCGCCATCGGGCTCTACGGCGTAACCGCGTACAACGTGGAGCAGCGTACCGGCGAAATCGGCATTCGCATGGCTCTGGGAGCCGATCGCGCCACGGTACTCGGCATGGTCCTGCGCAGCGTCTTCGGTCAGTTGGCCTTGGGACTGGCCATCGGAGTTCCGGCAGCCATTGCGGCCGGCCGCGCCATCACCGATCAGCTGTATGCCGTCAAGCCTTACGATCCCGCCGTCCTGGCCATCGCCACCGCCGTTCTGGGGTTGGCGGCGCTGGTTGCGGCCGCTCTACCGGCGCGCCGCGCCGCGAGCGTGAATCCGATCGAAGCTCTGCGGACGGAATAGGCAGACAGGAAGTTTACTGGAGGATTGATGTTCGCCGATCTCAACTACTCCCTGCGCCAACTGCGCAAATCGCCGGGGTTCACGCTGACCGCGGTGCTCACATTGGCGCTGGGAATCGGGGCGACGACGGCGATCTTCACGCTGGTGCACGCGGTGATGCTGAAGTCGCTGCCGGTGGCGAAGCCGGAGGAGCTGTGGCGCTTCGGCGACAAGACCCATTGCTGCGGATGGGGCGGCTATACGCAGGATGAAGAGTTCTCGCTCTTCTCCGGCGAGCTCTATCGCAAATTCCGCGACAACACGCCGGCGTTTACCAACCTCGCGGCATTCGAGGCCGGCGGCCATGGGCTGGGCGTGCGGCGCGTGGGCAGCACGCAGCCGGCGCAGACGCGCAATGGGCAGTTCGTCTCCGGCAACTTCTTTCGGACATTCGGCGTGGGTGCGTGGATGGGCCGCGTTTTCACCGATGCGGACGACCAGGACTCGGCCGCGCCGGTTGCGGTGATGAGCTACCAGGTGTGGGTCTCGAAGTACGGCGGCGATCCTACCGTGATTGGCGCGCCGTTCCAGATCAACAGCAGGCCCTTTACGGTGATCGGCGTGGCCGCGCCGGGATTCTTCGGCGCCGACCTGCGGGCTGGGAACATTCCCGATTTCTGGATGCCGCTTTCGCAGGAGCCTGTGCTCGAAGGCGAGACCACGCGGCTCAAGGTCCCCGACGCGCATTGGCTCGACATCATCGGACGCGTGAAGCCGGGAACCGATCCCAAGAAGCTGGAAGCGCAACTGAAGATCGAACTGCGCCAGTGGCAGAACAGCCACCTTGCGGACATGGAACCGCAGGAAAAGGAATATCTGCCCAAGCAGCAGTTCCACCTGACGCCGGGGGGCGCGGGCGTGACAGACATGCGCGAGTACTACTCGGACGGGCTGAAGCTGCTGCTGGCGGCCGCGGGCTGCGTGCTGCTGATCGCCTGCGCCAATCTCGCCAATCTGCTGCTGGTGCGGGGCATCAAGAACCGCCAGCAGACGGCGCTGCGCGTGGCCCTCGGCGCCTCGCGCGGGCAGCTGGTGCGCAAGGCGCTGGGGGAGAGCCTGCTGCTGGGATTGCTGGGCGGAATCGGCGGCGTGG
>JBAUBR010000070.1:0-2333 GCA_049676965.1 Occallatibacter sp. | reverse complement strand
CCTGATGGACCGGTCCGGTTTCCCATTCGTCAACACGTTGATAAGCCTGTTGCCGTCCGGCGATATCTGGCCACTGTAGTCGACATCCCATAAGATTCTGCCGTTGCCTGTCTCGCGTCGATGCAATCTGACCGATTCGGGAGTGAAGCTTTGAACCGTCCAAACGCTCATCGCATCTCGTGGCTCCCAGGGATACCGAGGGCCCCTGATGTACTCTTTGCCGTCCCAGGTCAGCGTCATGCAATTGGCCGCGCAGAAATGCATTACGGGCGGAATGCCACTCTGTCTCGGTTGCCTTGGCTCTACCTGGCTCGCTTGCAGTGCGAAACTTCTTCCGGAAGAATCCAT
The DNA here is from genome assembly GCA_049676965.1 of Occallatibacter sp. Lineage (GTDB taxonomy): Bacteria > Acidobacteriota > Terriglobia > Terriglobales > Acidobacteriaceae > Telmatobacter. Next base: position 1,985 of record JBAUBR010000070.1, on the reverse strand, counting down.
GCACCAGGTCTCTCCCTGTGCATCCTGGTGTGGTGTGGTGCCCGGTGGACGTTTCGCAGAATTAGCTGGTTGCCCGAAACAAGGAGGAAGGAGAATCCCTAACAGTGCGATACACGGGATAAGGAAGCGCATGTAGCACCTCTTCTGGCGCGGACCAGTATCTCATCATCGGTCACATTCTTTATGGGACGCAAGATTAAATCACTGACCTGCTGCTGAATTCTCGCTTGCAACAGGCATGGGTTGCGGTGTCCGGTCTTGATTCTGCGGAGGCCAAGGAATTCGCACGGCGCTTGCGGAAAGGACCAGGGGCCGACCTCACGGCCTTCGGCGCAACCCGCATGGCAGGCACCGGCAATTACAAGCGGAAGTACGAGCCGGATTTCCCGGACGTGAAGATCCTCCAGGCGGCACCGGGCAGGCTCGCGAGTGCGCCCCAGTTCGAAAGCCTCGGCCCTCTCGCCGCACCGGAGCCCGTCCACGAGGCACCTGCGTCACCCATTCGAGCTTCCCGGAACTGGCCCGACTACCAGCGCTGCGTGCTCGGCGCCCCGATGAAGCACTGGGAGAACAAGCCGGACATCAGCCGGGCGGACTTCTTCTTTGCCATGCTATGTGCTCAGAGGTTTCGGCGTCGAGGAAATCGCCAGCCGCCTGATGGAACTCAGCAGCAAAGCCCAGGAAAACGGGGAGCGCTACGCGCAGCTGACAGCGGAGAATGCTGCGGCGGCCACGGAAAGGCAGCGCAGGAGCCGGGCTTGACATAGTAATCAGAAAATTAGCGGCCACGCTTTTTTTCAAGCGCTGATATAGACGTACAATTCAGTCATGGAAGCGGTGCCCAACTGGATCGATGTCAGAGCAGCCGGGAAGCCGGACTGGACGCCCGACTTCTATATTTCTGACCTTGGGGTAATCGGCCAGTGCAAGAATTACAGCAAATACCGTGCAATTGAAACTCTCGTCACCGTCTCTCAAGAAAACCCCTATTCAGCAAGCGGTGAGTACCTCCAAAGCCTCTTTGAGATGCAGGCAAACCTCCTGGCCGCTCAGAAAGAAGCGGACGAGCAGTTGCGGCAGTTCATTGCTCAGTTGCAGTCGGGGCTTGATTCGGACACGCAGCTCTTTTTTCCGGTGCTGCCGTTCGAGCAGTTGGTGGAATTTTTCAACCAGCAGCCGGACGGGGGCTACATTGAGCCAGTCGGCATGCTGCGTTTCCTGCTCGACGGAGAGTGCGCCCGCAATCTACTCAGGCGTATATATGCCCGAATCTTCAAAGTTCTGAAGGCCGGTGGGGCCGTCTCACCCCGCTTCTGTGGATTGAGCTGGTCGCGAAGATTCTGGTTCCTTCTGCATGGAAGTCATCTCCCGAAGACCGAGCGCTGCCCAGCGTTCGGGTGTGTATAGGCCGTAGGACCAGCCTGGCACGCTCCAAGATTCCTTCAACACACTTGGAGAAGATCATGCAGAACGTCGTCGTTTGTGGCACTCTGGCGGCTTCAGAGAAGATCTATGTCCACCACGCCGCGCGCCGGATTGGGTATTCCGCGCGCACAATACGCCGTTTCATTCAGCAGGGCAAATTGCCTGCCGAGCGAGTCGGACGCCGTCCATGGGACCCGGTAGGGACGCTCATCACTGAGCGCCCCCCGGACAGACCCGTACGTGCGCGTCTACGCATACGGTTCTTATGAAGGATGAGTGGCGTAAAAGCGTGGTTCAGGATAAGGGTGCAGGACGCAGGGTGATGGTATCCACTTTTCGAAGACCGGAGTAAACTTCTCCCACTTCTTCCGCGCGGCTTGACTGCGGCGAACCAGAACGTTCCGCCAGAGCCGATTGACACGATTCCTGAAGATGCGCAGCTGGTCGATGTTGCCGGGAACAGCATGGTATTGGTAGTACCCTGAGACGACCTTCCGAAGCCATGCACCGACGTCGGGCACGCGATCGTGCATTCGGCGCTGTAGCTCGATCTTGATAGC
>JBAUBR010000069.1:0-3610 GCA_049676965.1 Occallatibacter sp. | reverse complement strand
GCGCCGGCGGCCTCCGGAGCAGCCGCGGCCGGCCAGGGCAGTGGCGGCGGCCGGGGACTCATCCACCACCTCACCTTTGAAGCCGGCGGCGGCGCCAATCCGCCTGCTGGAGGAAACCAGCAAAGCTACATCACGTGGGGCGGCAACTTCACGGTCGGTGGCGGCTACCGTTTCACTGACCGTCTCTCCGCGCTGCTGGAGTACCAGTTCATCGACGATAAGCTGCCCGGCGCCCTGATCGCAGAAACCGGCGCCAACGGCGGCGATGCGCACATCTGGTCGTTTTCGGTGGATCCCGTCGTCGACGTCTTCCCCAAAGCGACCAACGACCTCTACGTGACCGGCGGCGCAGGCTTCTATCGCAAGGTGACCAACTTTACCGATCCCGAAGAGACCGAATACTGCAGCTACTACTACTGCGAACCCGGGATCGTGAACGAGGTGGTTGGCCATTTCTCGTCGAATCAGGCCGGTTGGAGCCTCGGCGGCGGATACATCCACAGGCTCGGCGGTCTCTACGGCGACAGCAAGACGAAGCTGTTCGCTGAAGTGCGCTACCTCGAGGTGTTGACGCCTGCCGAGACCACAGAGCCGAACGGCCTGGGCCAGACTACGGTTGCCGCCGACACCAAGCTCATTCCCGTCACCCTGGGAATTCGCTGGTAGAAAGCCAGAGCGCGGGCCGGCTCTCCTCGTCCGGCCCGCGTGCCCCAATGCGCCACTACAGGATTCCCAGCACCCTCAGCCGCACCATTCCCCCGGCGAACACCCCTAGCGGTGTGATCGCGACCAGCGCCAGTTGATACCAGACGGGCTGTTCTCCTCGCGACTGCAGCGCGCTCAGCGCGGCCAGCACCAGGACGACGATCGCCAGCGCCAGCACCAGGACCAGCGGATTACCGCGCGCGACGATTGCTGTCACGTATCCTCCGGCGGCCGCTGCCAAAAACGAGTAGGCGATGTTGACAAAGGCATAGCCCGGCCGCGGCCGGCCCTCCGCGCCCACCCATTCGGGGACAAGCCGCGCCAGCAGCGCCGTGAGAACCCCCACCAGCACAGCTATGGTGGCAAAGCCCGCCAACAGTCCCAAAAATGCGTAAAGAATTACCACGGCGTTCTCTCTTCTTGAGTCTTGGAACCAACTTCTCCCTTTTCGATCCGCTCAAGAAACGCATGCGCCAGCTTGCGCTCTCCGGGATCGCTCTCGCCGTGAATGGAGCACAGATCGAGGAACTCATCGCACAGCGGCTCGCGCTCGCCGGCCTGCGACAGAATCGTCTGCAGGGCCAGCGCCAGCTCGCGCAAACGCTCCGCCTCCGGCCAATCGGATTGGCCCGTCTCAAGAGGCTCGCCACTCGAAAACAATCCGCGCCGGCCGCGTGCGCACTCTTCGAGACAGGCCAGGAGCTGATCGCGGAACGCGCCGCTCAGCGATTCGAACTGGTCGGGATCCATCTCGTCGCGCGGGTCCATGCGGGTCGTCAACTTGCGGCCGGGCCAGGAATGAGCCGCGGTGAATGCCTGTGTCCATTGAATTATAGCCATCGCCCAGGTCCGAACCTCGACCAGTCAGCCTCGGACCAATTCAACCATTACACAAACGTCTACCGGCTCGCTCGCAATCCCGCTAACGCGCTAAGCCGCTAACACGCTAACTTGCTAACCTGCCAACTCGCTAACCCGCGAACCTGCTCACCTGCGACTTTTCTGAACTCGGGACTCGCCGTCCAACCCACTCCCTGCAACCGCATCTTCATCTCCGCGTTGCATACTGGAATCCATGCTTCCCACTCGCGGGTTTCTCCCCTCATACCTGGTTCTTGCCTTGGCCGCCGGATCGTCGATCGTCGCTCAGACCGACGTAACCGCCATCCTGCCCGATGGCCGCGAGATTCACCCCGCCGGCAATTGGATTCCGGTGGCGCCCTTTCCCTTTGCGCTGGCGGTGCGCTCCGATGGCGCCCAGCTGGCCGTCCCATCGATCGGATTCCCTTTCGCGCTCAACGTCGTTGCCGATCCCGCCGGCGCCCATCCCGGCGTTACGCGCATGCCGGCCGGGCACGAGAACGATCCCGCCATCGAGGTCCACGCCGGCCTTGTCTATTCACCGGACGGAGCTCTGCTCTACGTGGCTACGGGCGACTCCGGCAAGATTCGCGCTTATCGGACATCGGATTGGCAACAAGCGGGCGAAGTCCCGCTTGACGGCGCCTGCCCGGACTTCGAAGCTACGCGAAGTTCCGGCTTCGAGCCGCAGAAAACCAAGGACTTCCAGGGAAGCTTCGCGGCCGCGCTGGCCATTTCCGCCGACGGAAGAACGCTCTACGCGCTTGACCAGGGCAATTGGCGCATCGTGATTCTCGATGCGCCAAAACTTCAACCGATCGCTTCAATTCCGACCGGCAACTACCCTTACGCGCTGGCGTTGTCGCCCGACGGGTCCAAGCTCTACGTCGTCAACACCGGCCTCTTCGAATACACCACCATCCCCGGCGCCGACGCCAAAGATCCGCTGGGCACCGGGCTCCATTTTCCGCCCTTCGGTTACCCCTCCAAAGCAGCGCGCGAGGGCGCAATTGCCGAAGGCAGGAAGATTCCAGGATTGGGTGATGAAAACTCTCTAAACGGCAGCTCGCTTTGGACTTATGACGTTCGCAATCACCAGCACCCCGCTATCGCGGCGAAGCTGCGTCTGGGCGAGCGCATCGTCGAGACACCCGGTGCGACGGTGGGCGGCGCTGCCCCCAGCGGCGTAGCCGCCGAGTCGGATGCCGTCTACGTCTCGCTCGCTCATGAAGACTCAATCGCCAAAATCAGCCCCGATGGGACGCGCATTTTGGCGCAGGCCGAGCTTTCGCCGTTTGCGGGCCTACGCTACCAGGACGCACAGGGCCGCCCGCTTCGCGGCGTAATGCCGAGCGGTCTTGCAGTTCGCGGCGGACGGGTTTACGTTGCTGAATCGGGCATCGACGCCGTCGGCGTGCTCGACGCTGCGACCCTGCATGTCATCGAGCACATTCCCGTCGGCTGGAATCCTTCCGCCGTGGCCTTCTCGCCCGACGGCAAGACGCTTTACGTAGTGAATACAAAAGGCAGGGGCGCCGGCCCGAACGGCGGCAGCCGGCACGACCCCAATGCGCCAACCTACGTCGGTTCCCTGGAGTACGGGAGCATCAGCGCCATCCCGCTCGCCGGCCTGCCGCGCGCGGATGAATTGACGCAAACCGTAGTCGCCGGCAACACCGCCGTGGCCGCCAAACAGTCGCCTCTTCCCCACTTAAAGCATTGCTTTCTGGTTATCCGCGAAAACCGCACATACGACGAGGTTTTGGGAGACGTGGCAGGTGCCGATGGAGACCCCTCGCTCGCGCGCTATGGCCTCGATGGATGGGCCCAGGAAAGCGAATCGGCAACGCATCTCAAAGTCACGCCCAGCCTCCACGCACTGGTCGCCCGCTATGCGATGAGCGACAACTTCTTCGTGGACGGCGACGTTTCCGCCGACGGCCACCGCTGGGTCGTTGGCATGAATCCCACACCTTATTTCAACACCGCCTGGACGTCGGGCTACGGCGGCCGGCGCCACGACGATCCCGGCGCTGCGCAGCCC
>JBAUBR010000068.1:0-6389 GCA_049676965.1 Occallatibacter sp. | reverse complement strand
AACACTTACGGGTGAAGTGTTGTCAAACTTGAAACTTCCGGGTGGCCCACGACACAGACAGTACCGCAGAATTGCTCACCGAGTTGCGGGAATCCTACAGCAGCTCCGCGGTAAACTCCCGCGCGCGAAAGCTCGTCTAATGGGCAGGTGAGCGCCCCACGAACATGCTGGTGGGCGTCGACTGCTTCTGTTTTTCCTTCCCTGGTTGGAGTCATTTTCTTCGGATCGGTGTTAGCGGGATATTGCCTGCCGTGGTCGGTGTTCGCAGCAACAGAGCCGGGTCGACAAAAGAATTCCGTGGCTACGCGTAACGCATCGCCAGCCGCGCGGATCGAGTATGTCGGTTCGGCGGCGTGTGCTCGATGCCATATCGACATCTATCAAAGCTTCGTGCGCACGCGGATGGGGCGGTCGCTGACCGCGGTTGCGCCGAAGGTGATTCTGAGTCTGCCGATTCCCGGGGCATTTGACAGCCAGAGCCTCAACCGCCATTTTGAAGTTTTCAGCAACAATGGAAGGCTTTTTCAAAGCGAGACCGCAGCGGACTCGAACGGGACCGGAGTAGTCCGGGATACGCAACAGATGGGGTGGATTATTGGCGCGGGTGCGAATGGTTTTGGAGCGCTGCTGCAGCGCGGGAATTATTTATTTGAAGCGCCGCTGTCGTACTACACGAAAACGCAGAAGTGGGAACCGTCGCCTGGGTATGAGGCCAACGATATCGGCTTCAGCCGCACGATTCGGGCGGGGTGCATTGCGTGCCACAGCGGACGGGCCTATCCCACGGATCAAAATACGGGCCGCTACACGCCGACGCCTTTCGGCGAGACGGCGATTGGATGCGAGAACTGCCACGGACCGGGGGCGAGGCATCTGCGCGCGGTGGGCCGGGGCGGATCGCTGGTGAAAGGGCCGGAGATTGTGAATCCGGAGCGACTGAGTGCGGAACTCGAGAACGATATCTGCATGTCGTGCCATGAAGGAGGCGACGCACGAGTGCTGAAGCCAGGAAAGACATATCAGGACTTTAGGCCCGGCAGGCCGCTGGACAACACGTTTTCGATTCTGATGGTTCCCTTGAAACCCGGCGATGCGGACGATCGGGATCACCTACACCTTTATTTTGAGATGTCGATGAGCAAGTGTTTCCGCGCCAGCGCGGGACAACTGCGCTGCGCAACGTGCCACGATCCGCACATTGAGCCGTCGCAGACGGAGGCGTCGGGCTACTACAACGGGAAGTGCATGGGGTGCCACATTAACCGCGCGTGCACGCTGCCGGTGGCGGCGCGGCAGCAGACCGAGCCTCAAGACAACTGCATCGGCTGCCACATGCCGCAGCGGGAGGCGAACGAGACGGCGCACACCAGCCTGACCAATCATCGGATTCTGATGCGCCCAGGAGAGGCGTGGCCGGAGGAGGCGTTTCAACTGAACGAGTCCTTCCTGCGGGACCTGGTGCATCTGAATCGCGTTAGTGGGGAGACGGACGAGGTACCGGGGCTGACGCAGCTGGAGGCGTATCGCGAGATTGCGGAGCAGAAGCCCGAGTATGCAGCTTCGTACCAGCGCGTGCTGGAGGAACTGGAGCAGACCGATCCCGATCATGCCGAGGTACAGGAGGGATTGGGGAAGCGCGATCTGGACAACGGCGAACTGCAGCAGGCGGTTGCGCACCTGCGGCGCGCGGTGCAGCTGGATCCGGAGGCGGGAATGGCGCTGGCGTATCTGTCGGAGGCGCTCGCGAAAGAGAGCCAGCTGGATGAAGCAATCGACGCGAGCGAAAAGGCGGTAAGCCTTGAACCGTACAATGCACTTTTCAGGAAGATACTGATCTCCCAGCTCGTTGACGCGAAACAGTACGACAAGGCCGTTGCGGCGATGGAACTCTACATAGAGGTGTTCCCGGAAGACAGCTTTATGCGGAAGATGCTCGAGTTCGCGAAGCAATAACTTCGGCATAGCTGATCCTTCATAGACCCGAAAGTATCGGGCTACTGCCAATACCATGCGATTCCCGGCAACATCGACCAGCTGTACCGCTTCAGAAAGCGCGTCAATCGATGGTGGCGAAATGTTCTGGTTCGTCGCAGTCACCGCGCAAGGGAAGAAGTGGGAACGACTTACCGTGATCATCAAGAGATGGATTCCGTCGCCCCGCGTACTGCACCCTTACCCAGAAGCCCGACGGTCCCAACTCAACGAAAAGGTGTTTTCGCGGACCAATGATGAGATGGCGTTGATCCTTCTTTCCAGGAAGGGCTGGGTTTTGAATTGGCGCCCGGAATCAAGGAAAGTTCATCATGCATCATGTGAAGCGTTGAGCGCGATGGTTGTCCGAGAACACCCAAAATATTTTTCTGATGATCGAGCGGATGCGCGCGAATGGCTCAAGCAGAAATTCGGCTCTCGTTGGAGGAATTGTACGTACTGTGATGGCCTGAGCAGTTCGTCGGATTAGAAAACATCACCGGGGGGGAAGTCGCCTATCCACCCGGAATAGAAAAGTAATTTAAGAGGAGAAAGGTAACGCGTCTCAAAAAACTAACGTACGTCCGGAGGTATCTCTAACGCTCCGATCGAAAAGAGAGGCATGTTTACGTTCCGTTTCAAGATTTCGGTGAGCTTTCGCGCAGTCTTGGCATCGGGCGCTTTGAAGCAATATCTCACGACCATCTGACCAGACTTTCCGGTGAAGTCGATAGAATTACCTACCGCTCGCACGACCTCCTTGATATTCACCTGTTCTGCCAAAACTGCAAACACTCCTCCGCTCGGGGGAATTGTTCCCGCCGCATCCGGCGGCCAATGAGGCAGATCACAGACTCTTTGCATGAATATCTCCTAGTCGCTATCTTACGCCCACGCCCTCTTCACCGCAGCATCAAAGTCTGCAAAAAAGTTCGACAGGGTAAAGCAAATATATCGTTCTTAATTTTCCTGAATTTCTCTAAGTCCGATCATCGAAAGATTTCTTCCGTCATTCTCTCTTAAAATCGCCGCCAGCTTTTCCGCTGTCGGAATGTCGCTCGCCTCATAGCTGAACGTAAAAACCCGGTTTCCGAACATGCAAGTGAATACCACACGAGTCCCACATGCCACCGCAAAACTGCCAATCATTAATTCATCCGCTGAAGAAGGAAACGGATCGCCATGCCGAAATACATTAGTTGCGCGCGGGGGCCAGCCCTTCAGATCGACCACTCTTGTCATCTGAATTTTCTCCGGAGTCGTGGCAAACATTCTACACCCCGACGTTGCCGTTAGGAACCCCTGCCAAGGTCGTAAACTCGTGGAAGGGGGGAAAACTATGCAGTATCAGAGAATCGATGTTGAATTGATCGTCTTTTCCGAGGAGGCTGATGCATTCGTCGCTGATCTCAATTTGGCGATTGACCGGCTCGAAGAAAAGTACACGATTTTCGGCGGCGGCATTGAGACCTTTCCCGTAGAACATAGCGGAACTCGAAGGAAATCGGCCCTGAAGCACGTGCTCGACGCAGGAGACACGGCGACGGCGGCGGCCAAACTGGCGGCTCGAAAGGTTGCCGACGCCTACAAAAAAGTTATCTGACTCAGCCCACGTCCCCTTCACCGCCCATCAAGCGCGCGTACAATTATCCCGAATTTTGGAGGAGTGTCATTGATCTCGACGGGGTTCGGGATGGGATTCTATCCCATTGCATTGTCTTACGTGCCGGAATCCCGACTGAAATGGATTCCGCTTTTTATTGACCTGGGCGGCATGGTTCGGCGGCGCGCTCGGAACTCTTCCTCCACCCAAGCCCGTCTTTCAAGACTAGCGGCAAGAGCCGGCCCGGCATAAACCTCCGATATGGGAACTCGGCCATTTTTGAAACCGCTCAAGGATCGCGCTGGGAAGTCAATTGGTGATTATGAGTGTTCGGCCTGCCACATAACGTTTCGCCCGGACCCGAACAGCCAGGAGTCGATGCGCCAGGAATTCACCGCGCATTTGACGCTTTCGCACCCAAGCGAGAAAAAGCAGCGCGAGGACGTTAACCGGGCTATTGCTGAGCCCACCGGCCGTCGTGCGGTTGACGATTAGGGTGGTTCTGTCTCCACTCACATACGAAATCCCGTGGTCATCGGACGATCCGCTCCGATATCCGGCCTAATTGCGGACATATATCCGGACAATATTTGGCTTGAATGTTGGTAACCAACTTGTATATTGATATTTAGCATATCGATGATGCGGCCATGGAACCGGACATAAAAGCGGAAGACAGGGGCGAGCTTCCATCGCAGATGGAGCCACTGCTGATTACGGACAGTTCCCGTCATCGCGGGGCGCTGACCGACCTTGCCCTTGAGCTGACGCAAAAGTCCGCGGGGTTCCGCAGAAGCCTTCCCCCTGCCCTTCTTGCCTCGCTCGCGGATCTCGTGCGTTCCATGAACTGCTATTACTCCAACCTCATCGAAGGCCACGATACGCACCCGGTAGACATCGAACGGGCGCTCAAGAACGACTATAGTCAAGACAGGCGCAAGCGCGACTTGCAGCTCGAAGCCAGGGCGCATATCACGGTCCAGCAGTGGATCGATATGGGAGGGCTTCAGGGCCACAATGCGATCAAGGCGGAAAGCATTTCGGAGATTCACCGGCGCTTTTGCGAGCTGCTGCCCGAGGATCTGCTTTGGGTCGAAGAACCCTCGACGAAGCAACGCGTTCGCGTGGTTCCCGGTGAATTCCGCCGGCGCGACGTAAAGGTTGGCGATCATATCGCTATCAGCCCCGGTGCCCTGCCCCGCTTTCTCGAACGCTTCGAGCAAGTCTACGGGAATCTCGGCAAGGCGGACTGGATCATCTCAACCGCCGCCGCCCATCACCGTCTGTTATGGATGCACCCTTTCCTCGACGGCAACGGCCGTGTCGCCCGGCTGATGTCGCATGCGATGCTGCTCGGCATGCTTGATACGGGTGCGGTCTGGTCCGTGGCCCGCGGCCTTGCGCGCGACGTGCAGCGATACAAGGGGCTGCTGGCGAATTGCGACCTGCCCCGCCGCAATGATCTGGACGGGCGTGGCAACTTAAGCGAGGAGGCTCTCGCCGAATTCACCCGCTTCTTTCTCACCGTCTGCATCGATCAGGTCGATTTCATGGAGGGCCTTGTACAGCCGGATCGCCTGCGAACCCGGATTCTGCTCTGGGCTGAAGAGGAAATCCGCTTAGGGGAGCTTCCCGCCAAGTCCGGTAGCATCCTGGAGGCTGTGCTGTATCGCGGGGAGCTACCCCGCGGCGACGCGGATACCGTGGTCGGCACCGGCGAGCGCCAGGCCCGCCGCATCGTCTCCGCTCTCCTGGAGAAAGAAGTGCTCGCCTCCGACAGCCCTCGCGCGCCGCTCCGGCTTGCCTTCCCGGCCGCACTCGCGCCGCGCTGGATGCCAGGGTTGTTTCCCGAGAAACCGCAATCGCCGTAATCACAGCGCGATGCTCAGCCACACCAAAGCTGAGCTTTGTAATAAGGGTTATCCGATAGCCGACGGAATCCAAAATAGTATCCGAAGGATATCCGATAGCTACTGGTTACTTAGTGTGCTATCCGATTTCAGGGAGCTATCTGGATGCTTTCGGTTGGCCTTCAGAGAGCAACCCAATAGCTATCAGAGCGCTTATAAGTAGCTGACTGCTTGCTAGCAGCTTGCTCTCCAGTTGCCGACATGTACCTGTCGGATATCCGTTAGCTTTCCGATTCCTCTTGAGTAGCGACTAAATATCGGATAGTGTACGTCAATTCCTACAACATTTAGTGTTTCCTGACAATGCCCACGATCGTATTTGCAAGCCCCAAGGGAGGTGTTCGCAAATCCACCGCCGCCGTGCTGCTTGCCACCGAACTCGCCAGCAATGGCGCCGCAGTGACCGTCATCGATGCAGACCCCAATAAGCCGCTCTCGCAATGGGCCGGACGACCCGGCAAGCCTTTCACATTGATTGTGGCCGCCGACACTTCTGAAGAAACCATCATCGATACCATCGAGAAGGCTGCTCTCCAGACCGCCTTCGTCATCGTGGACCTAGAGGGAACGGCATCCATGATGGTGGGCTATGCAATGAGCCGGGCCGATCTGGTCATCATTCCCGCGCAGGGCTCCCATTTCGATGCCTCGGAAGCCGCAAAGGCCATCAAGCTTGTAAAGGCGCAGGAGAGGGCCTTTGGCAAGAGCATCCGCTACGCCGTTCTTTTCACGCGAACCAGCGCCGCCATTCGTCCGCGAACCCTTCAGAGCATCGAAGCGGAATTCGCAAAAAACAGCATTCCTATGCTCAGTACCCAGATACACGAGCGTGAGGCTTACCGCGCCATGTTCTCGTTTGGAGGCACGGTTGCCGGCCTCGACCCAAGCCAGGTCACAAACATCTC
>JBAUBR010000067.1:0-2449 GCA_049676965.1 Occallatibacter sp. | reverse complement strand
ATACCACTCTCACAGTTAGAGGCTATCGGCGTGGATGAATCAACCACACAGGCCATCGAAGACTGGCATTACTGGGTCGCCCAAGGCAACAGCTTCTGATTTACGCACCTCTGCCGAAAACACACGGACTACCAGCGGGAGAGAGTTCACGTCCGTTCCGGCAAACCCCACCACCAGCGCCAAGAAACATCCCCGGTGAAAGGTAGCAAGCGCGTAAACAGCCATGTGTACGTGGAAGTGGAACAGCCCCCGTGTTGCATCCACTGCGGTTCGACCCGGATCAGGCTTTGGGGATTTCTAGGACGCACCACTTATGATCTCAAAATCTCTCGCAACGGTATCAGGCGATGGGTAGTTCGGCAGTCCTTCCAGCGATACGTTTGCTGTAAGTGCAAATCCACGGCTCAAACATCGCCCTTCTCCTCCCCCCGTCGCAAATATGGTGCGACGTTCTGCGCGTACGTTGTCTACCAGATCATTGAGTTGCATGTGTCGCAGCACGCTGTAGGCAGGATCATTCGGCAGCTATTCGATATTCCGATCAACGAGAGCATTGGCCTGAACGTGAGCTCAAATCGGCAAACTGCTCACGGCGAGATCGACGATGTGAGACATCTGCTTCCGGCTGGCGCCATTCGCCGCTTGAACGCCAAGTCCTGTGAGCAGCGCTGAGACATAGCGAGCAAGATCACCTGGATCGAGAGATCTCTTCAGATCACCCTCCTTTTGAGCACGACGGAATCGTTCTTCCAACAAGGCTTCTCCACGCTTGCGCCAATCGATGAGTGCTTGTTTGACCGTTTCTCCGCCAGTTCCATTGGCCAATGCACCCTGCACGGAGAGGCAACCTCGGGGATTTCGTGGATTGCTTAGCAACTCTAGCGCACCGTGCAGGAGTGACTCGATCACCTCTCTTGCCGTGGATTCCTCAACAGACTTCCTCACGTACACAGCCGGACCGTCTGCATAGCGGTCAATCGCCTTCCGAAACAAAGCCTCCTTATCGCCGAAGATGGTGTACATACTGGAGCGGTTGATCCCCATAGCCGAGGTCAGATCGCTGAGCGTCGCGCCATCGTAGCCCTTCTCCCAGAAAACGCGCATGGCAGCCTCGACAGCCGCATCTTCGTCGAACTCGCGGGGGCGCCCCATTTTTCCAGCCGGCTTCGATTGGTCCGGTACATCCCTTCGCATATTCCTTAGATTATATTTTGAACTTTACGGTCCATATATGTTGAATCGATGTGCTAGCCTGTACATCTGAATCGTATGGTTCAGAACTGAAGTGAACCGGGAGATAGAGATGGCAGGGAAATTGGAAGGTAAGATCGCACTCGTCACGGGCGGTAGCTCCGGAATCGGCCTGGCTACAGCGCAGCGCTTCGCGAAGGAGGGCGCTTTCGTGTTCATCACGGGCCGGCGCGAGGCGGAACTCGAAAAAGCGGTGGCGAGTATTGGCGCCGACAAGGCGAAGGCCATCCGTGCCGATGCGTCGAATCTCTCGGACCTTGATCGCCTGTACGAAGAGATCAAGAAGGACAAAGGGCACCTCGATGTGTTATTCGTCAACGCCGGTGGTGGCTCCTTCGCACCCCTTGGATCGATTACTGAGGAACACTACGACCAGACCTTTAACTTGAACGTAAAGGGCGTTCTTTTTACGGTCCAGAAGGCCCTGCCACTGATTCCGAACGGTGGCGCAATCGTGCTGAACGCGTCTCAGGTTTCCGTCAAAGGTGGTGCGGCATTCAGCGTCTACTCAGCGACCAAAGCGGCTGTGCGTTCCTTCGCTCGCGGATGGACGACGGATTTGAAGGATCGCCAGATCCGTGTGAATGTCGTGAGCCCCGGCCCAATCGATACTCCAGGACTCAGCGGTCTTGCTGAAACGGAAGAACAGAAGAAGGGTCTCTATGATTACCTCGTCTCGACCGTGCCTCTGGGCCGTCTAGGAAAGCCGGACGAGATTGCGAAAGCGGCTGTCTTCCTGGCTTCCGACGACGCCAGTTTTGTGGCTGGCGTGGAGCTCTTCGTGGACGGTGGTTCCGTTCAGGTCTAACAACGTGAGGGGCATAACCGGCAATCCGGAAGTATGCCCCAAATGTTGTCTTCAGGCCAATGCACATTTGCAAACCGAATTTCCTGGGAATGATCGCTTGCGTCACCTTTGTCGAGACCTCTGCCGTGACAGCAGGCGGAAGCGCGTAACTCATTGAAACCAGGCAACGGATGGCTCCAGTAGGCGCCCTGGAACACCCTGGGAACCGGTTACTTAACCCTTATCGCACCCGCGCCCTCTGTTCACTCGTCCTCTGTCCAGACTCCCTAGCAGGCTGCTGAAAAACTAAGTTGTTTGCCGGTCTTACTCCGCTTTCGGTTCCATTCCGGCTGGTTTTGTGCTGCGTTATGGTTGATTTCTGTGCTCTGCGGGTCGTTCTTGCGGCCCGCA
>JBAUBR010000066.1:0-66419 GCA_049676965.1 Occallatibacter sp. | reverse complement strand
ACAAGAAGAGCCTCGATCTGCTCCAGTCGTATCCCTGGCCGGGTAACATTCGTGAATTGCAGAACGTGATCGAGCGATCCGTCATTGTATGTGAGACAGGGACTTTTTCAGTTGATGAAAGTTGGCTTTCTCGACGCCCACCTGTAATTGAGCCTGATGGCCGAGCGGACTTATTTAAGGGGCTTCCCTCCCAGGAGAAAGCGATTATCGAGGCCGCGTTGAGCGAAAGCGGAGGCCGAGTGTACGGGCCCTCCGGCGCCGCAGCCAAACTCGGTATACCGCGAACCACTTTGGAGTCGAAGATCAGGTCGCTGAAGATCAACAAGACTCGCTTCAAAATTACAGATCCCTCGAAGATCGTCTAGCTCACTTTCGTGCGCCATTCTCACAGCGACGGCGATCTTTGCACCGAAAGGTTTCCCTTTTGGACAACTCGGAGTCTGTCGTTGAGAACACTCTAAAGGCCTTCGATCGAAGATGGGCAGTCGCATTCCAGGACGCTTACGCGCCCGAGTGGAGATCTTGCTATCGGGACTATTTTCGACGGCAGTTGTGGTTCGTTTGGTTGGGATGGCAATTGCAAAGTAACGCCTCCACTGAGCTTTGACGTGGTTTTGTTCGGCCCTTTAGAGAACGAAATCTTGCAGATCAACTTGAGGGTTTTTGTACAGAATTCACCAATTGGCGAAAACTCGTCAATATTCCGATTCGCCAATCGCCTTATTTTCAGCGATTTACAGATGGCAGCTGGATTGCATCACTAACCGCGAGCGAAGACGCACAAAAGACCAAGAGAGAGGAAAGATGCTGAGAATTCGGAGGTCGGTGAACGGGGAAGTGGTCTTTTCGCTAAGTGGCCGAATGAGCGTGGAAGATATCGCCGAACTGGAAACACAGATTAAGTCGGAAGCAAGCGGCCGTCAACTAGTCTTGGATTTAAGGCATGTAACTCTGGTAGGTCAAGACGCTATTGCCTTTCTCGCGCGATGTGAAGCAGACAATATCACACTGAAGAATTGCGCAGCATACGTCCGCGAGTGGATCACGAGACAGCGAGAAAGTAGTTAGCAAATGACCGGAGGGTAACGACAATGTCCTATTCTGTTTCTGCAATCGGGCCGGAAAGGAAATGTGCGCCCGTCAGGTCGTTTGAGGATAGCGCGGATCTCAGTCCGAGCGAGTTGATTGGCTCTAGCGCTAGCTTTCAAGCGGTGCTGAAGAGAGTGAAGATTGTGGCGCCCACGGATTCTGTTGTCCTGATCCAGGGGGAAACCGGGACGGGAAAGGAATTGATTGCCAGGGCAATTCACAATCAGAGTTCTCGACAGGATGCACCGTTCATAAAAATGAATTGCGCCGCGATCCCCGCGGATCTGCTGGAGAGCGAACTCTTCGGGCATGAAAAAGGAGCATTCACGGGTGCCGTTGCACAGACCATGGGCCGATTTCAGCTGGCGCACAAGGGCACACTGTTCTTGGACGAGATCGGCGATCTTCCTCTTCGACTCCAGCCCAAACTGCTGCGCGTTCTACAAGAGCAGGAATTTGAGAGGTTGGGTAGCGGACGACCAATTAAGGTCGATGTTCGAGTAGTGGCCGCGACGAACCAGGAGCTTTTGACCATGGTTCAAGATCGCCAATTTCGGGCGGATCTTTACTATCGGCTGAATGTCTTTCCGATCTGTCTGCCCCCGTTAAGAGACCGGGCGGGCGATATCCCCTCTCTGGTGCGGCACTTCGTCCGCAAGTACTCGCAGCGATTGCAGCGAAACATCGAGTACATTCCCGATGAGGTATTGGGTGTGCTGGAACGCTACGACTGGCCGGGCAATATCCGCGAATTGCAGAACGTCGTTGAGTGCGCGGCCATTTTGTGTGAGGGAAACACCTTCACGATCGACGAGACGATTCTAAAGCGGGAGATCCCGCAACGGTCCAATCCGGCTGTTCCACTTGTGATGACAATTGCTGACCGAGAGCGCGAGATTATCGAGGCGGCACTCGCAGAGTGTGGCGGTCAGGTTGCTGGCCCGAAGGGAGCAGCCGCAAAGCTGGGAATTCCGCGCCAGACACTTGATTCGAAGATTGCAAACCTGAACATCGATAAATGGCGTTTCAAAAACTTAACTCGCTACGTTCAATTGCTCAAAGCCTCGAGCTTCGCGCCTGCAATCATCGCCGAAGGGACGACAGCTTCATTTTAGAGCTCGTCCTTAGCACGGTAGCGCGTTTGACAGGCCCTCCTCATCTTCTGCCGCACGCGAGATACCTGCTCGCAATATTTGTGAGTCTCCGCCCGGTACAGGTTGCGAAGCTGTTGGGATAGTACCTCAATCATTCCTGTGGCGTCGTCCGGAGCGCAATCCTGTTTAGTGATAATTTGAGTCCCATCAATGTTGCGTTCGCGTAGGTTCGCTTTGATCCGTACCGCGCGCTAAGCCTGCTCCCCCACATTCCGATTGCTTCCCTCTGAATTTTCGTCACATCAGACTTTTCGGCACGATCAATCGTAGCAAGTGCATTGGATTTGACGTCATTGGATTGGCAGCCCGATTGCATTTGTATCAGCGGTTGTCGAGAGTTGTAGTGGGCTGTCGCGGAGAGTTCGTTACCAACCTGGACTGGCTCCGCCGTGGTGATGCAGGCAATCCGATCGACAGTGGCAGACCCTTAGGGTCATTGGGTAGTGACGCTTTCGGTGAGAAAGGCCACTAGAAGAAGAAGGGCATTCCATAACCGACAGTAATTCGCACCCGACAGACGTTGACGACTTGTCTCCGCTGCATCTGGATAATCGTAACACTGGGGTGAAGGTTAAAGATGATGAGCGTTATGAGGCTAGACATTCTCTCGGCGATACTTACGGTGTTCTCAATGGCTGAAGTAGGTCAGAAGAGGTGGCAAGGATGGGCGCTGGCGTTCGCAAATAGCGTTGTGGTTTGCATCCTCGCTGTACACGTTGCACCCAAGCAGTGGGCGCTGATTCCTCCGAATGTGCTTTGCCTGTTCATCTATGCACGGAACCTTTGGAATTGGAAACATGCAGAGGGCCCGCAGTATAAGAAGGCTGGCCAGATAGTTATGGCTGGCAGGTCAGAAGCTGACAGGACTTTAGTGGGCTATCGCGGAGAGTTCGTTACCAACCTAAGGTGGGTCCGCCATGGTGATGCAGGCGATCCGATCGAAAGTGGCGGGACTTTAGGGTCAGTGGGTAGTAACGCTTTCAGTGAGACAGGCCACTAGTAGGAGTTTTGGCAGTGCACAATTCGCACAGGCAGACACGTCATCCGATAAGTCCGACGAGAACATTGAGGATCGCGACAAAGGCGTGGAGAAGTGGTTCGAACACTCTCCTCCAGATGCAAAGAGCTAAAGACCAAGTGTGCCCGTGAGAAGGCGCACGAAACCAACTTACGAGTCCAGGAATCGCGATCTCGAAGATCACGATTTGGAGGTTGATCCATATGAATCGTGACAATGAACCTACGAATCCGATGAATGCTGAAAATGTCGAGCAGTTCAATGTGTGGATATTCGATTCGAGTGAACTAGTTGTTTCCGTTATCCCGATCGATGCCCCCTGGAACGCAAAAGCGGAAAGCTACGCGTTGACCGAACAAGCGTGACAAGGGTGCTGTGCGCATCGAGTGTTTCCTTGACCTCTCGATGCCGCAACAGCAATCTACGAAACGCAATCGACTCCAGGTCAAGTCAAGCTCTACGGAGTAGTCAGGAGAACTTCTATGGATACGTGCCAACCAGATGACGAGATCACCGCGAAACGGGTGACCGCTCCTGCAACCGACGAAGTGCTTGTCGCGGCAGCTAAGCTAGGAGATCAACCCGCCTTTGAGGAACTGTGGGAGCGACACTCCAGCTCGACGTTCAGACTGGTCTATCGAATCACAGGAAACGTGGACGATGCAGAGGATGTGGTCCAGGAAGCATGGATGAAGGCCTATGCTCATCTGAAAACGTTCAACGGCAGGGCCAAGTTCTCGACGTGGCTCACACGTATTGCGATAAATTCGGCGCTCATGATTCTACGTAGTAAGCGCGCTCGCCCGGAGAATGCCATGGAGTTCGCGAACGGAGAGAGTTGGCAGAAATGGGAGATTGCAGATCAGGCGCAGGACATCGAAAAACTTTATGCGCAGCATTGCAGAGCAGAGCGCTTGAGACAAGCTGTTTCGCGTTTGCGTCCTTCGCTGCGCAGTGTGGTCGAGATCTACAACTTCGACAATATCTCGGTTAATGACACTGCCGGCATTGCGGGTATTTCTACCGCAGCAGCCAAGTCTCGTTTGTCATGTGCCAAGACCCTTCTGCGTAAAGCGTTGATTTCAAGAAGCACAAGCGCGGGATAATCCGCCGTGACGCTGCCACTAAACCTGCCGTTGCTTTTCTATGTCAGAAATACATTCGATGTTGTGTGGCGATCGATCACACTGTAGATCGTCTCACATGTCGACCGAGTCATACAACAACGCAACGTGATGAGGAACATAGACCAATGTCAAACGAGCTTGCAAGCATCCTGATTGTAGATGACGATGACGACCTTCGGAGTGCGTTCGGAAGCCTATTCGCTGACTTCGGATACAAAGTGCGGACCGCGGCAGATGGATTCTCGGCGCTGGCGGAAATGAGGTCCGAGCCTCCAGATGTGCTTATCTCTGATCTGAACATGCCAGGAATGAGCGGGTTCGAGCTACTTTCCGTTGTGCGAGAGCGCTTCCCGCAGATCGGAGTCATCGCCATGAGCGGGGCATATTCGGGTAATGGGGCGCCTAGAGATTTAGCAGCCGACGCGTTTTATCCCAAAGGCGGAGCCTCCAATAGTTGTTTACCCGAGTTGGTAGATGCAATCATCGGACGCGATAGGTCTCGGACACGCCGCTGGGTTGCGTGATCCGGATTCAGACGTATCAAGAAACTGCAGTGTGCGGAGTAACGATGGTTACCATTTTGTGGATTGCGCTTGGCTTAATCGTCGTAAGTATTGCCATCCCCTTGCTCGGTTGCAAGAGATCGAAGACTACGTTGTCCGAGATTGCCGAGAAACTGGAAAGACAAGTGGCGGCGCGGAGCGATCCGAACGAGGGGAACTATATAGGCAACTTGCCCAGATGCTATGCCACGCACATCGGCGCCTACAGTCTGGGCAGGGCCGAGGGAAAGTATCGGTTTACATAATATGACGAAGCCTTCACCTTCAGCCGAAGCGATCTTAAAGAGCTACAATGCAACGATTGAAATGTCTCGCAAGCTGCTGACAGAGGGTATGAGTGGCCTTTACCTGCTCTCCTTGTTGCTGACGGGAAATCGACAAGATGCAAGGCAATGTTTTGTGGCAGGTGTTGCGGGCTGCGTAGACGGAAACCGCGTCTTCAAGAAGTGGGCTACGTCCTGGGCTCGCGGGATCATAGTGCGCAGTGCAATCTGGATACGATCGCCTCACTGTGGCCCTCCAGGATCAGAAGGCAGTGTGTTGCGCTCGGCAACCGACCACACCCTTTCCAATAACGATTTGCGGTATGGTCGGCTGGCGAGCGTTCTCGTGCTGGGAGACTTTGAACGCTTCGTGTTTGTGCTCTCTGTTCTCGAAAGATACACCGATCGGGAGTGTTCAGTTCTCTTAAAGAGCTCGCTACAAGAAATAGAGGAGACACGGCGTCGCGCTGTTCAGCATATGGCAGAGGTCGATAACGAAGGGCCAATGCGCCAGAAAAAAGCCGTTTGAGAATAGCAAATATACAAACGTTGACCGCAACGAAACAGCAGGACTACTCTGAGGCTGGGGCATGTGGATAGCTGTAAAGGCGCGCTGCTAGCCACCATGCCGCTTGGAACTGCGAATCGCAAGAATGCAGTGGTTACGCTGCCGACGGCCGACGTGAAAGGAACGGGCGGGATACACAATCTGTGTTGTGAAGTGGAGAATCCAGACGACCATTTGACCCGAACAACAGGCCAGGCACCGACAGCGATGCCATCGGTCCCTATCTCGCGCAGGCCAGGCACGACCGTTCTACTCGCGAGCCGTTCCATGGCTACTTCTCCACCCTGCTGTTTGCAACTCTACCGTGATTCTGCGGTAGCCGAAACGGCCATATTGGCTGGCCAGTGTGATGATCGCTCGGGTCAGTGCTCTTTCCGCCAGCGGTAGTACGTTTGCTCCGTGATCGAAGCCTCTTTGCAGGCCAGTCCTGTCGTCTTTCCGTTGGCCACTGCCACTTCGATTTGCCGCAACAGGCTTACGATCTGCTCCGCCGAATGCTTCTTCCCTCGTGCCATTCTAGGCTCCTCTCATACCAGTTTGTCTCATTCTCACCGGTACAAGATTTGCCGGGCAGTGCAGGTGTTCCTTTGGAATCTCGGGAATCTTCAGCGGTCGCCTCGTCGATGTACAGATTGCTGCTTCAACAGCAAGGCAGCGGGGCTCGCGGGATTCTCAGGGAGCAACCCAGTTGGCGTCGCCCGTCGGCTTCGTCGGATCCTGTCACTTTTCGCGTCCGCGTAGGCTCATTTTGATCTGCACCACAAGCTAGACCTTCTTTTCGTTCTGATTCGTTCCCTCTGACATTTCGGCACTTCAGAATTGTCGGCACCTGTTTTTGCAGCAAGTGCGGTGAATTCAATGCTTTTGAATTGGCCGCCCGATTGCATTTGTATTGGCGGTTGTCGAGAGTTTGAGGAGGAGTCATGGCGGTACACAAGTCGCGCAGGTCGATTTTTTCACTAAAGAGTTGGCTGTTCACGCCTGCGACGAAAGCCGACCGGTTTGACCGCGCGGCTGAAGTACGCGCCGACGCACTCATCGTTGACCTCGAAGATGCCATTGCACTCCCCGACAAGCAGAAAGCTCGCACTGCCGCTCTGCAATACCTTAGGCAGCCCGCAGAAAGTCGGTTGCCTTGCGCGCTTCGAATTAATGCCCCGGTAACTCGAGCGGGAATCGAAGACTTGCACTCGCTTCTCGAATCTTCAGCTGCCCCGGACTACATCATCCTGCCGAAGTGCGATTCCCCTGCGTTCATCAGCATGGTTCGCGCGCTCCTCGACCAGACTGCGAAAGAGACAGAGATTATTGCCCTCATAGAGTCGGCAAAAGGAGTCGAGGCTCTACCTGACATCGTGAGCAGTGATATCAGACCGGTTGCTCTGTTGTTCGGAGCCGCGGACATGGAAGCGGATCTTGGCGCGAAGACAGGGTGGGAAACGATGTTATTTGTCCGATCGCGCATCATCCAAGTCGCCGCGTCTGCGGGGATCCTTGCCGTTGATTCTCCATTTTTTGACATCGCTGACTTGGACGGGTTGAAGAGAGAAACCAAGGCAGCTATGGATTTGGGTTTTCACAGCAAGGCTGCGATCCATCCGAAGCAGATCTCCGTCATTAATGAGGTTTTTGTTCCATCTGCAGACGAGATCGCAGAGGCTCGTCAGATCCTGGCCGTGAATCAGAAGGGCGTGGGAACTGTCGATCACCAGATGGTGGATGAAGCAGTTGCGCGCAAGGCTAGGCTCACTCTCCAAAGGGCGGGGATTGCCGCTGCAGATTTGATTTCTCAGTAGAAAGCAAAGCGGCATGAAGAACAAAAAGGCCGTATGGAACAGGTAAATGGAGACGTTATGGAAACGACACTTTCGGCATATCGGCAATTGGGCCCAAAGCGTTATCGGGAAACATCTGGGCTTTATTACGAGGATTTTGAAATCGGCGAAATATTTGAACACCGGCCAGGTCGAACCATCCTCGATGTCGATAACACCTGGTTCACGCTACTGACACTGAACATTCAGGAACTCCATTTCGACGCTGCCTATGCGGCCAAAACCGAGTGGAAGAAACCGTTGGTCGATTCGACCTTGACACTTGCTCTCCTCACAGGCATGAGCGTACGCACTGTTAGCGCGAAGGTCGTTGCCAATCTTGGCTGGGACAAGGTGAAAGCGACCCATCCAGTCTTCGCAGGGGACACGCTCTACGCGGAATCGGCCGTCTTGTCCAAACGCGAGTCGAAGAGCCGGCCCACGCAAGGTATCGTGACCGTCTCCACTCGGGGCGTAAATCAGGAAGGGGTGGAGGTAATGAGCTTCGAGCGCACCATGCTGATTTACAAACGAGGCCACTCGCCAGAGGTTGCCGCGAACTACTAGTCCCTTGCGCATTTCCTTAAAGGAAGAACTGATGGCTTACGAAGACCAATACAAAGCGAAGCTTACCGATAGCCATGGCGCTGTCGCGCAGATCAGTAGCAACAGCATCGTCGCCATAGGCCAGGCGGTGTGCCAGCCACCGGCGCTGATGGAAGCACTCGCGGTTCGGGCCGAAGCTGGATCTGTCGACAATGTGAAGGTCTACTACATGCACGCGGAAGAGAACATGAAGAAGTCGCTTCTGCGTTACGAGTTGATGGGCCGTATCAAGCCCTATTGCATGTTCATGCAGGAGGCCGAGAGAGAGCTCATCAAGAGGGCACAAGAGGACGGCGATCGCAAGGTCGTGTACTATGTGCCAAACTCGTTCAGTCAATCCATCCGCTTCTTCACAGAGCACATTCATGTCGACACGTTTTTGGTGACCGTGTCGCCTATGGATCGTAACGGATATTTCACCTTCGGAACCAATAACGACTACACCAGCTCTGCGGCGCTGGAGGCCAAGCGGCTGATCGTCGAAGTTAATCGGCATATGCCGCGTGTCTTCGGCCGTTCTTCACTGCATATTTCAGAAGTGGATGCCATCGTGGAAAACGATGCTCCGTTGCTCACGCTAACTCCTCGACCGATTCAAGATCAAGAGCGAAAGCTTGGCCAGCGTATTGCTGAACTCATCCCGGAATACGCCTGCCTGCAAATTGGTGTAGGCGGAGTGCCCAGTGGAGTATGCGAAGCACTGATGGATCGTAAGGATCTCGGCATTCATACCGAAGTGCTTAACCCCGCATTGGCGCAGTTGATCCGAAGTGGGGTTGTCACCAATCGATGGAAGAAAATCAACCCCGGAAAATCTGTCTTCACTTTCGCAATGGGAGATGAAGCCTTTTACGACTTCCTGCATGACAACATCGCGATCGAGAGCCATCCGGTAGATTACGTGAATGATCCCGCCGTGATTGCCCAGAACGACAACGTGGTGTCGGTGAATTCGACGATCGAAATGGATCTGACTGGGGCATGCAACTCCGAATACGTAAGGGGCCATCAGTTTACCTCCACGGGCGGGCAGCTCGACTTCGTCAGGGGCGCGTATGCGTCCAAGGGTGGAATGTCGTTCATCGCCTTCCAGTCTGCGATCAAGGACGGCAAGATTAGCAAGATTGTCCCTCGGCTTTCTGGCCCAGTCACGACACCGCGCACAGATATTCATTATGTAGTTACCGAAAACGGCGTTGCGAACCTAAAGGGGCTCTCTTCTACGGAGAGGGCACAGGCTTTGATCGCCCTGGCGCACCCCGCGTTCCGAGATGAACTCACGGCAGCCGCCAAGGAGATGCACCTGCTGTGAGTCTGGGCGATTTGGACAACGGAGAGAATATGAGCGACCAATCCACACATCCGAACGCAACGGCTATCGACTCTGATGTCTATAGCGACATTTTCGGCACGAGTGCCATGCGAGAGGTGTGGTCGGATCGGTCGCGAATTCAGTACTACTTGGATTTCGAGAAAGCCCTGGCCGTAACTCAGGCCTATCTCGGCGTGATCCCTACAGAAGCGGCTGAAGAGATCTCGGTGCACTGCAACGTCAGCGAGATGGACTTCGCGAAGTTGAAGACTGGAACCGAGCATATCGGCTACCCTGTGCTGCCAGTTGTTCAGCAGTTGACTGCGCTTTGCAAAGGTGATCTCGGGCAGTGGTGCCATTGGGGTGCAACCACCCAGGATGTCACTGACACCGCCACGATTCTGCAGATCCGATCGGCGCTCGGGCTCATTGAATCAGAAATGAAGGCGGTCTCCGTATCGCTGTCTCACCTGGCTAGAGAACATCGTGATACCCCGATGATCGGGCGGAGCAACCTGCAACAGGCTGTGCCTCTTACCTTCGGTTATAAGGCCGCAGTGTGGCTTGCCGGCATCGACCGTCACCTTCAGCGCCTTGATCAGATGAAGAGACGTGTCCTGATGGGTGAATTCGGAGGCGCAGTTGGAACGCTCGCTTCTCTTGGTGAACAGGGCCTACCTGTTCAGCGGGGTGTGATGGAGAAGCTTGGGCTTGTGCAGCCACCGATTTCTTGGCATACCGTGCGCGACACCATTGCAGAGGTTGGCTGCTTTCTTGGGATACTGTGCGGTTTGCTGGATAAGATCGCCTCCGATGTCAAGGTCATGATGATGACAGAGCTGAATGAGGTGCAGGAGCCGGCCGGGGGCGGCGGTCGAGGAGCATCGAGTACGATGCCGCAGAAGCGCAACCCCATTTCCTGCGCCTACATCACGGCGTGTAGCAGCGTAGTGCGCCAGCATACAGCGAGTCTACTAAACGCGATGAACGCAGACTTCGAGCGTGCAACGGGCACATGGGAGATTGAGTGGCTGGTTTTACCTGAGATCTTCTGCCTAAGCGCCGGAGCTCTTGCCCAAGCTAAGTACATGCTCAGTGAGCTGGTCGTTCATCCCGACAATATGAAAAAGAATCTGGAACTGACCGACGGCCTGGTAAATACCGAGGCCATCATGATGGCCTTGGGTCCGAAGATGGGCCGCGGTAAAGCGCACGACAGGCTCGCAGAAATTTCGATCGCCGTTTCGCAGGGCAAAGGGCGTCTGATCGATCTTCTGTCGAACGATCCTGAAGTTGCTCAAATCCTCGACCGTGGGGCCATCGCAAGACTGATCGACCCGACCAACTATCTCGGAAACTCCGGAGCGATGGTCGATCGTGTTCTGGCCGGAAAAGGAGACTGAAACGACAATGCTTGACACGATCTTGAGCGCACTTCTTCCAATGGTTGTCACTTTCTTGCTCGGTTACATGGCAGCGTGGCGACACGAGTTTGGATCAAAGGATGCTTCGACGCTGAATCGGATGGTGCTGCGATACGCCGTGCCGTTGGCCCTTTTCGCAGGAACAGTTATGACGTCGCGCGCGGCACTCGGTCAGGACGTCCCGCTCATAATCACTCTGTGCGTCGCCATCATTGGCTTCTACTGTGTGGTATTTCTAATCTCTCGTTTCATTTTTCGCATGCAAATGAACACCAGTGCGCTAGCCGCACTGACGGCTTCAGCGCCGGCGGTGCCTTTCGTAGGTCCAGCCGTCCTCGGCGATCTGCTCGGAAGGCTCAGCGCAATTCCCATCGCGGCAGCCAGTCTCGTCATCAACCTGACGGTCGTGCCAATCACAATTCTGCTTCTTTCATTGGACTCGACCGAGAGAGGCCAGCAGAACAACACTCCCGCTCGGGGGGAACAAGAGAATTCGTCGTCACCGAGATCAAACGCCGCGATTTTCGCCGGGAAAATCGCCGAAACTCTTAAAGAGCCGATGGTATGGGCGCCGATTCTCGCATTCATTGTCGTGCTCAGCGGTTTCCGCATCCCTCAGTTGTTCGTGCACTCGCTTTCCCTGCTTGGTCACGCATCCGGAGGCGTCGCACTTTTTGCCTGCGGAATCGTGCTTGCATCCGGCAAGATCAAGGTCAACCGAAACGTCCTGCTCTTCGTATTCCTGAAGAACATCATGCAACCCGCTCTTGTCCTGGGTGGTTTGCGATGGATCGGCTATGGCAATCCGGTTGTCAGCGAAGCTGTACTGACGACTGCCATTCCAACAATGCCGATTGTGATCATGTTTGCCTTACGGTACGGGATCGCACAGGATGAGGCAGCATCCTCCGTCTTCCTCAGCATAATGGGTTCGCTCGTTACGATGGGGATTTTCATTGCCCTAACGCACTAAGAAATCAACTCATCTACCAGAAACGGAGAATCCAAATCATGACTCAAGTCGAAGCAATCGCAAAGTACGCCGCGCGCGCCTCGTTCGATGACCTTTCTGCCGAATCACGCCGGCAGTTACCAATCCATATCCTCGATTCCCTCAGCTGCTCAATTGCGGCTTTGGGCGCCGGCCCCGTTGATGCGTGTCGCGAGCAGGTTGCAGAGTTCGGCGGTAGCGGCCCAAGTGCGCTGATCGGCGGCGGGCTTGCGAACCCCATTTACGCGGCGTTCTGGCACACCGTACTGGTGCGCTACGTCGATTTCATGGACAACATTTTGGCCCAAACTGAAACCGCTCACACCGCGGATAACTTCGGTGTGGCGCTCACCATCGCCGATTACGTGGGCGGCAACGGCCGCGATCTGATGCTCGCGGTGGCATTGGGTTACACGGTCCAGTCTCGGCTCGTCGATCATGCCAACTTTATGACGCGAGGTCTTGATCACACGGCGCAACTCGCCTTTTCGCATAACGCCGCTGCTGGGCGGTTGCTGGGCCTGAGTGAGCAGCAGATTGGCCACGCAATGGCGATGGCCGCTGTCAGCGATGCGTCATTCGCCGTCGTTCGCGCAAAGCCGTTGTCGCAGTGGAAAGGTCTTGCCTCGGCGCAGTCGGCGCTCGGTGCCATGAATGCATTGTTCCTCGCCCGTCGCGGAGTGCAGGGGCCGCTCCAGGTCATCGAAGGCCCGCTCGGGATTAATCATCTCCTGGGGATGAAGATCAACATCGACTGGGATAAAGAGGGGTACGAGGGCGTCGTGGGGAGCACCATCAAGAAGTACAACTCAATGATCCACACGCAATCCGCGGTACATTGCATGGTCGAACTCGCCAAGGCGAACAAGGTCGATCCTGAAAAGGTTACCTCGATTGAGGCAGAGGTATTCCAACTCGCCTATGACTTCGCCGGGGGCGGCCTTTACGGCGTCGACAAGGTCATTCGTACAAAGGAACAGGCGGATCACAGCCTTCCGTATCTGCTTGCGGTGGCCCTGATCGACGGCGATGTAATGCCTGCGCAATTCAATCCGGAGCGCATCATCAAACCCGACGTCCAGGCGCTACTGAAGAAAGTGTCGGTCCAGCCGAACCATGAGTTCACGGAACAATATCCGAAAAAGATGCCAGCCAAGGTCACTGTCCGGCTGCGGGACGGAAAAGTGGTTGAGCATCAAGTCCAGGACTACCCGGGCCTCGCCTCCCACCCGTTCACATGGGAAGAGGCTGTTCAGAAGTTTGACACGCTTGTGGCCGGCCGCATCGACGAAGGGCTATCTGGCGAGATCAAGAATGCCGTACGTTCGGTGGAAAACATCCAGGTGAGGGACTTGATGAAACTGCTCGGTTCAATCAGGGTAGCCAGCAAGACGACATCGTCATCGAAGGCAGCCTAAAAACTGCAAAGGACAGATCACAAATACAAATCGGAAGACAAAAGGAGAGATTCAAATGGCAATTACATCCGAACGGGTTCGCGAAATCTTTAAGGGGCTTGAAAACGGCGACGGCGCCGCGTTCTTCGAACATGTGTCCGACGACGTGGACTGGATTGTGGAGGGGACCCATCCGCTCGCTGCTCACTACCTTAGCAAGAGAGCCTTTATCGAAGGCACTTTCGCCAAGCTGGCTCAGGTCCTTCCGCAGGGCGCGCAGCTTCATGTGGAGAATTTGATCGTTAAGGACGACCAGGCGGTAGTCGAACTTCATTCTCTGGCAACGGCGAAGAACGGCATGCGCTTCGACAATCGTTATTGCTGGGTAGTTTATTTCCGGGACGGATTGATCGTGCGAGTTCGCGCCTATCTCGACTCGGCGATGGTCGCCCGATTGTTCGAAGAGAATCCGATTGCATGATCGGCCGTATCTGCCTCCCTTTTCCGTCGCCCCTAATACCGATCCAACGAAATGGCGGCGTTCGTGATTGACCTGGAATTGTTTCACGCACTCAGCTTTTGAATTCGAACATCGGTGGAGTAACGATATGGCGAAGAAAGTTGCGGAACTGATGGTTGATGTCCTCTTGGAGGCGGGCGTTAAGAGAGTTTACGGTGTCTCCGGCGACTCGCTCAACGGTTTTACTGACGCAATACGTTCACAGGAGCAGCTCCAGTGGATTCACCTACGTCACGAAGAGGTCGCGGCGTTTGCCGCTGGCGCGGAAGCGCACCTTACAGGGCAACTTTCAGTCTGCGCGGGGAGCTGCGGACCTGGCAACTTACATCTGATCAACGGCCTCTACGACTGTCATCGAAGCCGGGTACCAGTGCTCGCGATTGCTGCACAAATTCCCAGTGGTGAAATCGGCAGCGGATATTTTCAGGAAACGCATCCGGAGCATCTCTTTGCGCAGTGCAGCGATTATTGCGAAGTGGTGTCGCATCCCGAGCAAATGCCTCGCGTCTTGGAAATTGCAATACAGACGGCAATCTCCCGTCGAGGCGTTGCGGTGGTCGTGATACCCGGAGACGTTGCCCTCGAGGAAGCGACTGTCGCCTCGCCACGGCTTCTCTTTCCGCCGCCACAACCCACAGTGCGTCCTTCGGACGAAGAGATCGACACTCTGGCAGACCTTCTCAGTGGGTCGAAGAAAATCACGATTCTGGCTGGGGCTGGCTGCGCGGGTGCTCATGCGGAATTGATTACCCTGGCCGGGAAATTGAACTCTCCGATTGTTCATGCGATGCGTGGGAAGGAATTTATCGAGTACGACAACCCCTTCGACGTCGGAATGACGGGCCTGTTGGGATTCTCGTCCGGCTATTACGCGATGATGAACTGCGACCTACTCTTAATGATCGGGACCGATTTCCCTTATCAACAGTTTTTCCCAAAGGACGCCAAGATCGTTCAGATCGATATCCGTGGAGAGCAACTAGGGCGGCGTACCAAGGTCGATTATGGATTCGTCGGGGACACAAAGGCGACGCTTAGAGCCCTCCTTCCAAAGCTGACACAGAACGAAAGTGACAAGCATCTAAAAGCTTCACTCGAACGATACGCGAAAGCGCGCAAAGGTCTCGACGATCTAGCCGTTCCGGGATCGTGGGAGATGGTCCACCCGCAATATGTCGTGAGAACGCTCGACGAGCTCGCGGCGGATGACGCTATTTTCTCCTGCGATGTGGGCACGCCGACGATTTGGGCCGCCCGCTACCTAACAATGAATGGCAGGCGCCGGCTGTTGGGCTCCTTTAACCATGGATCGATGGCGAATGCTCTGCCGCAAGCCATCGGTGCGCAAGTAAGTCATCCCGGCCGGCAAGTTGTGACGCTGTCTGGCGACGGCGGGCTTGCCATGCTCATGGGCGATCTGCTTTCACTTCGACAACTAAAAGCTCCAGTCAAAGTTGTGGTCTTCAAGAACGATTCGCTCGCCTTTGTTGAGCTCGAAATGAAGGCGGCAGGCCTTGTTGATTTTGGAACGAATCTCGAGAACCCAGACTTTGCAAAATTGGCCGAGGCCGCCGGTATCTTGGGTTTGAAAGCTGAGACGCCAGATAAAGTCCGGCCGATGATAGCGGCAGCTTTGGAGTATGACGGCCCCGCCTTGCTTGAAGTTCCGGTCAGTCGTCACGAACTCTCGATGCCGCCGACTATAACGCTTGAACAGGCAAAGGGTTTTGGCCTGTTTGCGCTCAAGGCAGTTCTCAGCGGGCACGGCGACGAGTTGATCGATCTCGCCGATACAAATCTCTGGCGCTGAACAGAATGGAACATCAGTTGCCAATCCTTGCAAAAGATACCGGCCCGAATCCAATGCGAGCCGAGCTCTCTCAACTACCAACGGGGAGAATTCGCGCGCATACGGCAATCTTGTGCGTTCTTTTGCTCTTTGGAAGCTGTGCTCTTGCTCAGAGCGCGCCCGTTTCGCCCGATCACCCATGGCACGGCGTCGGCGAACAAAGAATCGAAGCGGATGCGAGGAATTCACGAGAGTCCAGTTTCAGCATCGATCCGGCCAAGAACTACTCCTTGGCCGAGCTGATCGACCTGGCGGAAACCCACAATCCCGAGACACAGCTCGCCTGGGAACGCGCCCGAGCACAAGCCGCGGCTCTAGGCGTCGCGCGCAGCGAATTGTTTCCCACCCTGGCAGCTGCTGCACTTTCCCAAACCAGCCGGCAGGAAACTTATCTCGGAACTCGTTATTACCGCCAAACATTTCAGGACTTTCAGGGTTCACTGGATCTCAACTACACGGTCTTTGATTTTGGAGCGCGGGCAGGCCGAATCGATGCCGCCAAGGCGGAAGTCCTGGCGGCCAACTTCGAGTTCAATGACACACACCGCAGAGTCATTTACGAGATCGAGCAAGCCTACTATCAGCTTCTAAATGCCTCAGGTCAGGAGGACGCCGCCCGAGCAAGTCTGTCCAACGCACAGATCGTGCAACAATCCGCGGAAGAGCGATTGAAAAATGGGCTCGCGACTCTTCCGGATGTGCTGGAAGCTCGAAGCGCAACCGCACAGGCTGAATACGAACTGCAGGCCGTGCTAGGTGCCGAAGAGATTGCCCAAGGAAATCTGGCAACCGCGCTTGGAACCTCTCCAACGGCGACAATTCATACGGAAACTCTCAAGGAACTGCCGACTCCCGGCTCGATAGACGACTCGGTGGACCTGGCCATCAGCAGCGCCTTCGCGCAGCGTCCCGATCTCATGCGGCTGGTGGCCGAAATAAGATCGTCGAACGCAAGAGTGAAGGAGGCGCGCGCGGCCTACTACCCATCCCTGGGTATTAATGTCAACCCGGTTGCGCAAACTCTCGATGGGTTGCAGCAAACGCTACCTTGGGGACAGACAGCCGGCCTCACGGGCGGATTGAGTTTAAGTCTGAACTGGACGGTGTTTGATGGGGGCGCGCGAAAAAACAATGTTGTGCAAGCTGAAGCGAACGTCCGCGCGGCAGAAGCGCAAGCCAGAGCCGCGCGCGATGAGATCGCCAACCAGGTCTGGGACGCTTACTCAAACCTTAATACCGCCTTTCGCCAGCGCCTGGCAGCCACCGAGCTACTGCGAGCCGCCAGCCAGTCCTACGATTCCGCTCTTGAATCCTATAACTACGGTCTGCGGAATTTCCTAGATGTCACTGCGGCTCAGCGTGCACTCGCACAAGCCCGCTCAACGGACGTACTTGCCCGCACCCAGGTGCTTATCGCTTTAGCAGACTTGGCATTCCGAACCGGCGATTCGATTCAACCAGCAGCAACGAGGCCGTGATCATGCGCTCCAACGGAACACTTCGAGCGGTGAGGTTCGGGTTCTTAGTCTCGCTCTCTGCGTTGCCACTCGCAGGTTGTTCACGGGCTCCTTCTGTCGATGTCCTGGGATCGTTTTTCCCGGCCTGGCTCGTCTGCACGGCACTGGCTGTTCTGTTTACCCTACTCACGCGATGGGTGCTGCAGAGGTTCCACATGAATCTTGATTTAGAGGTACTGGCTTATCCGAGCCTCGCTGCATTTCTTACGTTTGCATTGTGGTTGATTTTCTTTCACTAGGTCGGCAAGGAGCAAGGATTATGACTTTCGAGATCAAGTCCGAACCGCAAAAAGTGCTTAGCCGCCGAATTACTGTGGCCATCGCGGTAGCCGCGGCCCTGCTCGGGATGCTGGCACTCTACCGCGCCAACCACTATCCGCGGACGGATGACGCCGAGGTGTTTGCGAACTTTATTGGTATCGCTCCGCAAGTCGAGGGGCCAATCGTGCGACTGAATGTGCATGACAATCAGTTTGTAAGGAAGGGCGAGCTGCTATTTGAAATAGATGAGAGACCTTACCAGTTCGCGCTCGAAAAAGCTGTTTCTGACCAGTCGACTCTCGAAGGCCAAATTACAGACGAAAAACGGAGAATCGCTGCCTTGGTGAGCGCGGTCTCAGGGGCGCAGGCGGGCGTTCACAGCGCCCAAGCCGACACAACACGATGGGCAGCCGCTATCGATGAGGCACGCGCCAGCGTAGCCAGCGCAGAGCAGGGTGTCAATCGGGCAAGGGCGGAATGGACTTATGCGGCTGACAATCTACATCGCCTTGAGCCTCTTCTGGCTAAGCAGTTTGTCACTGTAGATCAAGTAGACCAAGCGAGAACTTCGGAAATCGCTGAGTCAGAGGCTTTGAAGCAAGCCGAGTCACAACTGCGGATGTCCCAGGCAGGGCTACAGTCTACCTTGGCGCAATATGATCGCTCCGAATCGGCTGTGGACGAGAGCAAAGCCCAGCACGAGCAAGCTCAGCACGCCGTCACAACACTTGATCCTCTAACCAATCAACGAGGTGCGAAGACGTCTGCGATAGAAAACGCTCGATATAACCTCAACAACTGTCGGGTTTACGCGCCATTCGATGCCTTGGTAACGAACCTCAGCATCTCCGAAGGTGCGTACGCCCATGTGGGGCAACAAGTGTTTACCCTGATTGACGCACGGGCATGGTGGGCGATCGGCAACTTCCGCGAAGGCGAACTCCAACACATCGTACCTGGCATGAAAGCCGACGTATACGTGCTGTCAAAACCGAACTTGCGATTTTCGGGTGTTGTGGACAGCGTGGGCTTCGGCGTTACTCCCGATCCCGATGTCTTTGGGCGCCTCGGCCCCGGCCTTCCAGACGCGCAGCGAACGCTCAATTGGGTGCATTTGGCTTCGAGATATCCGGTTCGTATCCGCGTGCAAAATCCCTCCCCCGCATTATTCCGAATCGGCGAGTCCGCCGTCGTCACAGTTCGCGGAAATTGAGAATGGCCACTGTTGCGCAAAGCCTACGCGAATCGCCCCGCGCTCTGGATTGGTTCCTGGAATTTCTTAAAGAGGAGCTAGCTCCAGTTTCGGGCCGGGCAGGAATAGTGGCGCGGACGGTACTTGCCGCGACCCTGGTCATGATTATTTGCGAGACCTTTCGCATTCCCTATGCCTTCGAGGGAGCGATTTACACACTCATCATTTCGCGCGCGAGCCCAAGGGCCACGCTGCAATCATCTGGAGCTGCCTTACTCTTCGTTGGAGTTGGGGCAGCATACGTCTTGATTTCAGCGAGCTTTGTCATCAGCGTTCCGATCCTGCATTTTCTATGGGTGATCAGTTCGTTGTTTCTCGCTTTTTATGCTCTCAGCGCAATCACAACTTATGGCGCGGCTTCAACTTTCGCACTAGTGATCGCTGTTGGCATTCCGATATGGGAGCGGCATGTCTCAGCGGAAACGAACGTGGAAGATACTCTCTGGCTCACGTTGGCGGTATCGACGGGGGTCGTGGTTACTGCGGTCATCGAGCTGGCGGTTGCTCGTGTGAAGCCGGGCGAAGAGATTCTGCTGCCTGTCGTAGAACGGCTGTCCGCGGTCGCGACATTCCTGGATTGCTCCGCCGAAGGCAATCCCACAGACGCGAGTAAAAAGAAAGTCGTCAGGTTCGGCATGCTTGGAACGTCCAATTTGCGTCATCTCCTCCGCCGTTCCAATTATTCGGCCCAATACAGGGCAGAGATGAGTGGTGTTGTTGCTCTGGTTGGAAGGTTGGTCGACATTACCGCCACCTTGACCGGACTCAGCTTCAAGCCTACCGACACTGATGCGGAGCAGTTGCGCATTTTGGGGACGGCCCTCGCAGTCATCCGCAGCGACTTAATGAATCAGCGACTTCCGGGCGCGAAACACTTTGACCTCGACCACGTCTCTTCGCATATTCCGTTACTGAACGAGATGCGGAACATAGTTTCGCTCATTCCTCAAGCGTTCTCGACTTCGGAGCCGGAGAAAGTGCACTCGCCATCTTCAAACGACACGTCGCAATTACAACTCGTGACACCGGATGCATTTGTCAATTCCGAGCACCTTAAGTTTGCATTGCGAGGGTGCTTGGCGGCTAGTGGCTGCTACATCATCTATAACTCCATCGCATGGCCAAGCATCGGCGCACCCGCGTTAGCCACTTGCCTGTTGACCGCGGTTTCGGCCGTCGGAGCCTCTCGACAAAGACAGATTCTGCGCTTTGCCGCGTTCATTGTTGGCGGACTTCTCATAGGGATAGGCTCGGAGATACTCATCCTGCCGCATGTCGATTCGATTGGCGGCTTCACAGTCTTTTTCATACTCATCATGACGCTCGTCTCCTGGATCATGACATCGAGCCCGCGATTGTCATATTTCGGCTTTCAAATCGCCGTGATCTTCTGTCTCATTAACCTCCAAGAGTTTGCGAGGCAAACATCGCTTGCTGCGGCGAGGGACCGAATCGTTGGGGTCGGCCTCGGACTATGCATGATGTGGCTTGCATTTGACCGACTTTGGAGCGTACCTGTCGCGATGGAAATGAAACGAGCATTTATTTCCAGTCTGCGGTTACTTGCCCAACTTGCACGAGAACCGGCTTCGAAAGATCCAAAGATCTACGTCGCACGGCTCAATTCGCTGCGTGAAATGACCAACCGCAGTTTCGATCAAGTGAGAGCGCTTGCTGACGCCCTTTTATTCGAGTTCGGCCCTTCGCGGCAGCGAGATCTTGCACTGCGTAGTCGAATCGTACGTTGGCAGCCGCGGTTACGGATGCTTTTCATAACGCGCCTTGCTTTGTGGAGATACCGCGTCGAGGTCCGAGGTTTTGAACTGCCTGCGCCGGTGGCCACAGCGCAGCAAGCGTTCGATGAAGGTCTCTCCGATGTCGTGGATCGTATGGCCGATCGGCTGGAGGGCAAGGCATCGGCGAGAAGAGGCGACTTCGAAGACGTAGTCCGGCACTTAGAAAAGCAGGTGCTGTCTTGCTGTTCCAAAGGATCGCAAGGACCACTTTCGCCAGAACTCCAAACTTTTCTTGCTCTGTCCCGCAGTATTGAAAACGTGACGTTGTCCCTTGACAACGAAATTGATGGAGCCACCCTACACGACTCGCGGTGAAGCGTAAGTCTTCTTCGACGGAGAAATCTTGTTGCCGTCTAAGCTGTGGTTTCCTTCGACCATGCGGCTTATATCCCTTTAATCACCGTGTGCCCTTCTGGTTCCGATTCATGCCCTCTGAAATCTCAGCATTTCAGAACTCCCAGCACAATCTTCTGCAGCAAGTGCTGTGGATTCAGTGCTTCTCCTTGGTCACTCAATTGCATTTGTCATAGTGTCGAGTAAATGTCGAGGAGGAAATCACAACCATGGGAGCGTCGATCGCGATAGTCGACAGCACGCGGAGACCTAATTGCAGCCCCTGCGACGGACAAAGGTCAGAGATGGAAGGTCTAGTGTCGCGTTATTGGCCTAGTTTTTACCGAACCGCTTACCGATACCTTGGCAATGCCGCCGACGCGGAGGATGCAGTCCAGGACGCGCTGTTGTCGGCTTACAAGCATATGAGCCAGTTCAGGCGGCAAGCGCGGATATCGACTTGGGTGACGGCCATCGTAATCAATTCAGCGCGGACTCAGTTACGCAGACGTCGCAGCCAGCCACATGGATTCCCCGACGAACAACTTCCAGAGCAGGAGAGTGATTCGTTAAGCGGACGACTGCCGGACCGTCGGCCAAGCCCAGAAGAAGAATGTCGGAGGGCCGAACTTGCAGAGCACGTTGTGAAGTTCTCGCGACAGCTCTCACCTGTTCTGCGTAGAGCGTTTACACTGCGCCACGTGGAAGGCCTCAGTATACGCGAGACAGCAGATGTTCTCGGAGTCACCGAAGGTAGCGCGAAGGCGCAACTCAGTCGAGCACGCGCGAAGCTTAGACTCCTCACGTCGCAGAAACTTCCCGGGCAGATCCAAACAGGATTCCAGAGGTAAACTAATGCGTTTGAAACAAACAATAGCTTTCGCGGCAAGTCTCGTTGTCTTTGCAGGAACTCCGTGGATACAAAGAAGCGATGGACTCGAGGCTCAGTCTGCCCCCACCAGTGCCGATGCGACGAATGCTACAAACGCGGCGAATAACCCGATTCATCCGCTGCTCACATTCGACCTGTGGAATTACTTCGCACCTTCACCTGAAGGATATCCCGGAAGAATTAATAATCAGGGTTTGCTGCGAGTGTCTGTTCCGTTTGACGTATTAGGTTTTCGTCAAATCGCGCGAGCAATCGTGCCGATCAATACCACCGCCAGTGTTCAGGACGGGCCGAATACTGGAGCTGGGGATCTGACGTTTTACGACTTTGTGCTTTTTGGAGAGCATGGGACCGCGATCGGAGTTGGGCCGCTTATCGCGGCGCCGACGGCAAGAGGGGAAGTCTACGGCTCTGGGAAATGGCAAGCCGGCGCTGCAGGAATCGTTATTGCACCTCACAACTGGGGACTATTGGCCGCGGTAGCGACCTATCAGCATTCCTTCTCTGGAAA
Organism: Occallatibacter sp.; assembly: GCA_049676965.1. Lineage (GTDB taxonomy): Bacteria > Acidobacteriota > Terriglobia > Terriglobales > Acidobacteriaceae > Telmatobacter. Next base: position 44,162 of record JBAUBR010000066.1, on the reverse strand, counting down.
TAGCTCAAGCCCGGTTGGCCAGCTCACGTCTGTGCAACCATTCGCTATCTACAATCTTCACCGGGGCTTCTACCTCCGGTCTACGGGGGACTGGTCGTTCGACACCTTTCACCACGTCAAGGACATCCCGCTCGGACTCGGCTCGGGCAAGGTATTTACGAACGCCCGAGGTGACATAGTGAATCTCTACATCGAGCCACAATATTCTGTGTATCAAAGCGGTGTTGGGTCGCCGAAGTGGCAGATCTTTGGCGGCGCCACGTTTAAGTTCCCGACGGCAAAACGGTAGAAGGAGCGGTCGAGCATTGGAAGTACCGTCTTTGTTGAGCTCACTAACTGAGAACGCCTGAAGTACTGTTCTGTTCGCTCTTCCGAAGCTGCGTGTCGTGATTTGTGAGAGGCGGGATAAGATGACAATCGACAAAGTGGCAAACATGGGGATGAATAGACGCGACTTTGTTGCTGTCGCGGCAGTCTCCGTGGCGGCTGTGTCCGCAGAATCGGAGGCGACATTTGTGGAACTGCACCACCTGTACGCGCGCCGCCTGTATAGCACAATCTTGTCGATTATGAAGAACCATGAAGATGCTGAAGACGTGTTACAGGAGACGCTTATGCGAGCGTATTTAGCGCTCGGCTCGTTCAAAGGCAGGTCGAAGTTATATTCCTGGTTGACACGGATTGCGATTAACTCTTCATTGATGGCTCTTCGCAAGCGCCGCGTTCGACGCGAGGCAAGCTTCGTGCCTTTGTCCTGCTGCGAAGATGAAATGCCGCAGCTCCAGATCAAGGATCCGAGGCCAAACCCCGAGGAATCCTACCTCCAGCTTGAAAGAAGTCTACGCACGTTGAACGCCGTGACCGAGCTTGAACCTCCTCTTCGGACGGTCCTTCAGATCCAAATGAGCCGAGAATGCTCCATAAGGGAGATTGCAAGGTCGCTCGATCTCTCGGAGGCAAGTGTGAAGTCCAGACCAGACTCCATCGCGCACGCCGGCGGCTCGCTAAACGAACGCAGAGCGGAACGCGGATTCTGCCGCCTCACACGGGAACCGCTGCACAAATGCACCAAAACTCAGGCGGCGGAAACGACGACCAGTATGCGACTTGCTTCTCAGCCGAGCCCCACACGACTCAAGGTGGGTCACACAATGCCTTACCCTAACCGACGTGATGTCTTGATAACACTTGGTGCCCTGGCAGCAGGAGCAGCAATCCTGGAACCGGCTCCGTACTTGCACGGGATGTCGGGTTCAACAACTTCACAACCATACACAGAAGGGAATGGTACGCCAATGATTACGACCAAAGACGGTACACAGATTTTCTACAAGGACTGGGGTCCGAAGAACGCCCAGCCTATCGCGTTTCACCACGGTTGGCCTCTGTCGTCGGACGACTGGGACGCACAGATGCTGTTCTTCCTCGCCAATGGTTATCGTGTCGTTGCGCATGACAGGCGCGGCCACGGCCGCTCCTCACAGGTGGATACTGGCCACGACATGGACCACTACGCGTCTGACGCTTCGGCGGTGTTCGAGCATCTCGACCTCAGGAATGCTATTCATGTCGGGCACTCGACGGGTGGCGGCGAGGTGGCGCGTTATGTTGCGAAGTACGGCGAGCCTCAGGGCCGTGTAGCCAAGGCCGTGCTTATCGCCGCCGTTCCCCCCCTGATGATCAAGACCGACAAGAACCCTGACGGCACTCCTATCGAAGTGTTCGACGGCTTCCGCAAGGCACTGGCTGCCAACCGGGCGCAGTTTTTTCTCGATGTTCCTTCGGGTCCCTTCTATGGATTCAATAGACCCGGCGCGCAGGCTTCGCAGGGGGTCATCGAGAATTGGTGGCGCCAGGGAATGACGGGAAGCGCGCTAGCCCACTACGAAGGCATCAAGGCTTTCTCTGAGACAGACCAGACCGACGATCTGAAAGCGATCACGGTGCCGACCCTTGTGATGCAGGGTGATGACGACCAGATAGTACCCTACCGGGATGCATCACTGCTGCAAGCCAAATTGGTCAAGAATGCCACGCTCAAGGTTTACAAGGGATTTCCCCACGGGATGGCGACGACGCATGCGGACGTCATCAATGCCGACTTGCTCGCCTTCATCAAGTCGTAAGTTCGAGACTGCGGCGTGAATCGGCGACCGCGCCGCTGTCCCGGGCGCTTCGAGCCAGTACACCGCCAGGCAAGGATCAATGAGGTGGAGGATGATCATTCAGGGGATCGCGAAGAGCGCGAGTGTCTTTCTAGCGGCACTGGTTTGTGCCGTCGCCATCGCCGGAGTAGGGCGCGGAGCAGCGCAGGATCAGTCTCCTCCGCCGCCTCAGGATCAATCTCGACCAGATCAAGCCCCGGTAGATGCGGCGCCATACGCCAAGATGTCGCGTGACCAACTCGACCGGCTGGTGGCACCGATTGCGCTCTATCCCGATGCACTCGTGGCGCAAATCCTGTCGGCTGCCACTTTTCCGACCCAGATTGCTGACGCCGAAGATTTCTTGACCTCCCATCCAGGACTGAGTGCGGCCGACTTGGGCAAGCAGGTAGAACCACAACAGTGGGATCCCAGCGTGAAGGCGCTTGTGGAATACCCCTCTGTGCTGGCGAACCTGAGCAAGAATCTCGGATGGACTTCGGAGCTGGGTGATGCCTACTACAACCAGCACGACGACGTAATGAAGGCCGTGCAGGGGATGCGAAAGAAGGCGCAGAAAGCGGGAAATCTAAAGCCAACATCGCAGCTCAATGTACAGGACGATCAGGGCCAGATTGACATTGCCCCGGTGGGTCCGGATGTGGTTTATGTCCCCGAATATGACCCGTGGCTGGTGTATGGATATCCTATTGCACCTTGGCCGTACTGGGATGAGGTGCCGGGTATCTGGTGGGGAGGGCCGGGACTTTATTTTGGGATAGGTTTTCCGATCGCTCCGTTTTTCGGATTCGGATGGGGATGGGATGCATGGGGCGTCGATTGGTTTCACCACGGGATCTTCTTTAATCACTCGCCCTATCGCGCGCGTGGCCCGGCATTTTTCGATCGCGGAGCATATTACGGAGGGCGGCCTGGGTTTGGGCGGCCGGGGGGATTTCGAGGATCGATGGGCGATCGTGGATCCTATCGCGGATATGAGGCGCCCCGAGGAGGGTCGGGAATCCGGTCGGGCGCGTTCAGCGGCTTTGACCACGGCGGAGTATCGAGAGGATTTTCGGCGCGGGGGCAGAGCAGTTTTGGCGGATTCCGCGGCGGAGGATTCGGCGGAGGCGGCTTTCGCGGTGGTGGTGGCGGGCGCCGGTAGTGCGCCTTCCTGTAATCCGGCTTTAAACGAACGATGTGGCCGAGAAGTCGAAAGGGTGCGAGCATGGCACAGAGCGCAGAACAAAGAAAAATGATGAAGCGAAAGCTGATGTGGATGGCCGGATGCGCCGTGATCTCCATGGCTTTGGCGTGCCTGCCAGTCAAGGCGCAACGAGCGATGACGGAAAGCGATGCCTCGCCCGCCGAGCAGCCGAAGGGAAAGTCGTTTGCGAGACCGGTCGACGCAGCGGCGGCGATATACGCAGCGGCACGCCGGAACGACGATGCGGAACTGCTCGCGATTCTTGGACCGTATGCGAAGGACATTGTGGAATGGAGCGAAGACGCGAACGAACGCCAGGAAGAGCGGGCGCAGTTCGCACATAAGTATGAGCAGATGCACCGGTTGATGAGGGAACCCGATCATACGGTGGCGCTTTACGTAGGAGCGGAGAACTGGCCGTTTCCGATCCCCATTGTCGAGTACAGGAGCGCGTGGTACTTCGACGCAGATTTGGGAAGGCAGGAGATCCGCTACCGGCGGATTGGCAGAAATGAAATGGAGGCGCTTGAGGTTTGCCGGGCATTGGTGGACGCGGAGAAGGAATATTACGTGAATGCCCACGCGTACACGGCGAAGTTTATCAGCACGAGTGACGAGCACGACGGCCTCTACTGGAAAAGCATGAACGACGTCGCCAGGAGTCCAATTGGGCCGTATCTGGCGCATGCCGGAATGGAATCTGACGGCGGAAGTGCAGAACCATTTCATGGGTATTACTACCGAATTTTCCTGCACGCTTCGGAAGGCTTCGCGATCGTGGCATATCCGGCGACGTATCGTTCGTCGGGCGTGATGACGTTCATTATGAACTCGGACGGGATTGCCTACGAAAACGATCTGGGAGAGCAGACAGCAACGGCCGCGAGACAGATCGGTTCGGTTCATTCCGATGACTCGTGGAAGAAAGTGGAATAGGAACGCATTGCAGTTCCTATTCGAAGACGACGCCCAATGCGCAGCGCCACAGGAGGGAACCTATGCGCTCTGACATGGTGCCTGGAGGCACCTTCCCCGACTTCGAACTGCCCGATCACACAAACACACCGCGCAAGCTCAGCGAGTTACAGGGCGATGACCCGCTGATCCTCACGCTGGCACGCGGTCACTACTGCCCCAAAGAGCACCAGCAACATCTAGAGCTGGCCTTGTTTTATCCCAAGATCTCCGTGGCGTATACCAAGATTGCCACTATCTCCACCGATGACCACCACACATCGCAGGAATTCCGTGCGTCGGTGGGCGCCCAATGGCCGTTCTTGTCCGATCCTGAGCGAAAAGTGCAGAAGGATCTCGACATTCAGGAGTACACCGACCCTCAGAACAATCCGATGATTCCGCACACGCTTGTGCTCAAGCCGGGTCTTGTGATTTACCGCATCTACAACGGGTACTGGTTCTGGGGCCGGCCGTCGGTCGTCGATCTCTGGCATGACCTGCGTGCCCTGATGAGCGAAGGCCGCCCGGACTGGGATCTGAGCGCCCCAGGACTTCGAGAAGCCTGGAACGCGGGCGACTACTCAGCATTTCACGGATGGAATAAACGTGCGAAAGCAACGCCGGCTGGAACGAAGAAGGGTAGGGGCTAATTCCGGGCAAGCGTTGAATTCAGAGCATTAGTCCACAAATCATTGCTGAGTCGCGCTTCGACACACGTCCAAGTGGATCGCAGAACCTTGCCTCAATTCTCAGCTCCTCGCAAGATTGACGAGTCTATCGAATGTCCCGGCGGTGACCGCACGAGCTTGAACCCCTTGCAAGTTCTCTCGGGCCAGGTCAGTTAGAACGTGCCCGGGTGGAACTTCGAGCAGTAGCTCGCAACCAAGCTCACATGCAACTGTGGTTGCATCGTGCCAGCGAACCCCATGAGCTATATTGTCTGCGAGATCTTTGGCGACTCCCTGAGCGCTCCGCACAGCTCGTGCATCGACGTTGGCGAGGTAGATCGGCTTCGGATCTCTCACGGAGATCGACTGAAGCTGGTTGCGCAGAGAGTCGGCAACAGGCTGCAGCAGAGAACAGTGGGAAGGAACCAGTACATCCAGCCGCTCAGCTTTGCGGGCTCCACGTCTACGCGCTTGTTCGAGAACCCGCTCCATTCCCTCATTCGAACCGGCGATAACGATCTGTCGTGGTGCGTTGATGTTGCCTACGAACACAGGATGCTCTTCCGTGCTTGCAGCATCAACCAACTTTGCGACTTGCGCTTCACTGAGTCCAACGATCGCAGAGATGCCATATCCAACCGGATACAGCTGTTCCATTTGCTCCGCCCTCGAACGCACCAGACGCACCGCATCCGAGAGAGATACCGAATTTGCGGCAACTGCCGCCGAGAATGCTCCGACCGACAGACCAGCGACAGCGAGCGGTGCAAGGCCGCCCCGTTGAAGTGCTCTTGCGGTGGCGACTCCTGCCGTCAGAATGGCCAGTTGAACCGAGACGGCGGATTGTAGACCTTCCGGCGTGTCCAGCGTGCGTACATCGAGATCCAGGACGGCGCTGACTTCAGACAAGGTCTCGTTGACCGCGGGGTGGCGAACAAGATCGTGGAGCATTCGGAGTTGCTGAGAACCTTGGCCGGGAAAGAGTATTCCCGTCTTCATGCCGCATCCTCAATGACAGAAATCGCCCACGGGTCGGCTGCGAATTGACGGCCCGCAGGCAATCGTACTAGAACTCGTTCGGTCCCCGCTCTCGCATATTCTTCCAGAGAAAATCCGCAATATGGCGTTTCCACTCGCACATCTACCTTTGCTGGAGCCGCGCTCATGACACTCCAAAGATCGCATGCGGTGGCATGGGTGAATCGTGACGGGGCGAACAGTGCCAGGTCGAGGTCGCTGGTTGCGGTTATCACTTGCCGGCCGGTTGCGAGCTCAAAACCAACGCTGCCCACCGGGCCCCAATCCAATTGCGATTTATCCAATTTATCCAGTTGCAGCTCGAGCCAGAAAAGAGCCACGAGAGCGGGAAGGCTGATGCGGGTGCGAGACGCCATGGAAGAGAAAAGCTGCGAAGGACGAAGTCTCTCGTTCACCTCGGCGAGATCAGCGAAGCCGCCCCAGCGCTGGTGCCGGTTAATGCCGCGTATACCCACGGCTACGAGTCCGTCTGGAGCTATTGCTCGACGCACCACAACCCAGAGGTCGGCGGCCGGGGATGAGGTTACCCAAGCCGGTTTGGTCATCCCTGCGGACCTCACAGCGCCAGAGCGCAGCAGAAGAAGATCGTGTACCCGAGGCGAATATTGACCGATTGGGAGCATAAGTGCCTCAGAAGAACTTTGCCGCAAACAGCATCCAGAGTGCGAGAGTGGCCCAGCCGAAGAGGTAGGTCCCAATCAATCCCGAGCTGGCAATTTCCGGCGTTGCATCGAATCCCTTGCCGAAGACCAAGCCAAAGAAACCGCCGGGAATTGCGCTGATTACAGTGATGTTCCGCATATCGTTGTGACTCATCCGAAATAGCAGCATCACGAATATTGCGAACAGCGGTTGTCCCACAAGCTTAAGAACTGTGGTGATGGCGACACCGCCTGTGAATCGGAAACTCTGCGCGGAGACGACCAGGCCTGTAAGGACCAGGGCCGAGCCGGTTGCGGCACTCCCCATAGTCGTGAGTGTGCCTGCGACGAAGGACGGCAGATGAAGTTGGAAAAAGACTACAAACAATGCCACAAGCGGAGCCCAGACAACTGGTTGCAGCAGGGCACGAGGTAAGCTGCGCAGGATCTGTGTTGCGGAGACATGATTCCCCCCGGAGTCCTTGGCGGCTTCAAGAAGCGCCAGGGTGAGGGGCGAGATCGTAATCGATCCGATCACAATGGACAGTGCAGCCGTGACGGTCGACTCAGGACCATAGGCTCCCCGAAATAAGGGAAGAGCGATTGCGGCCGAATTGGGGAAGCCAATTGTTAGAGCGAGTACGGAGGCATCTGAAAGGGACATGCCGCGCCACCGGCGCGCCCAGATGTAGCTGATTAAGTACAAAGCACAGAAGACCAGCGTGATCATCAGGGCGGCGGGGACATGTTGCAACAGGCTAGTTCGCGACGATCCAATTATCGTTGAAAACAGAGCGCAGGGAATGGCGAAGTCCATCACCAGTACGATCAGATCGCGAACATTCCGATTGTCCATCGTGCCGCGCCGGCCCGCGACATATCCGAGAAGCAGGCCGGCGAATATCGGGAAGAGTGTGTCAAGCAGGATCTTAGTCACCGCCGCTCCTTATACGTTTTGCCATTGTGCTTCGAGCGCGGTGCGAACAGCGATTCCAGCTTTTCTTGTCTGCTTCGCAGCATCGGACTGAATACGGTTGCTGAGGTCGATTGCCCCGCGGCGCGTATCCTGAATGGCATCGATCAGATCGTGGCGGATGGCTTCGATATCTGCGGTTGTGGGATGCTGAGGGTCATCCACATGAAGCAGTTTGTAGAGCAGTCCAAGCTTCGCATAGTCGCGGACGTCATACGACATGGGAGCAATCTCATGCCCAAGCTCTTCGAGTTCGGCAACAGAGCGTCGCGTGATTCTCGCTGCTGCTTCCTTGTGCATCGCGTGAATCACAATGCCAGAATCATCGAAGGCCAGAATCCGATTCGCTTGATACCCGTGTGTAAGAAATCCGCCAGAGAAAGCTTGTCCTGCGACAAGCGAGATCACCGGGTGTCCTGCCATGCGTGCCGAGGCATAAGCATCGGACGACGCTGCCGCAGCGAAGAATATCCCGGCCGTCTCCTCGCGGCGTCCGTAGGCTTGGCTTTTGACATCGACGATCGCGACCACAGGGCGCTTCCTCGCTTTTGGTTTTTCACGATCTTGAGCGATGACCCGACGCAAGTGATGCGCCAGGGTGAACGCTTCCTCGAGGCCCACTTGACCATCACGCACGCACGGAAAGCGGCTGGACGGATTGGGTACGACACACAGGAACAATGCGGTCTCATCGCCGATCTGAGCCTCAGAGGCCAGAACCGTACCCGGATCCCCGGTCGACGGTTGCTTGATTCCCGTCAGCGCCTCGAACCATGCCCTTCCACGCAGTCCGACGTGTTCACTCATCGCAACCCTCCCGCTGTTTTGTTGCTCCACCTCTGGCGCAAACTCATTGGGTTGATCTGCTCAGACGTATCCAGAGCAGTGACTCGATCACGGTAAAACTCCACCTGTTGACTTCTGTATTCGGGGGGAAGATCCGCATGGACATATCCACGAATGGTTGCCTTGATCTTCCCGGCGTCATCTTCGACGAGGGCGTCGGCTAGGCCCATTCCAACGCGCTGCTCGCCGCCGTGAATAGCCCAGATGAGCGTTCGGTCCGAGGAATCGAACTCATCGATACCCGATTCCTGTTCGATGACTTCGGGTCCATTGAGACCGAGCCGGGCTTCGCGGGTCATCACAACGTAGCTCGATACTCCGGCGGCAAGAGACATGCCCCCAAAGCAGCCGACCGTGCCGGCAATCAAGGTGATTACTGGAGCATGTGGGCGCAGGGCGAGCACGGAGGAAATCACTTCGGCGACGGCCGCTAATCCAAGATTGGCTTCCTGTAGACGGACGCCACCTGTTTCGAGCAGAAGAATGGCGGCGGTCCTTTTGCCGGTCTTGGAATCCTTCGTCGCCAGATCAAGTGCCGCGGTCATCTTTGCACCGGAGACCTCTCCGAGACTGCCGCCTTGAAAAGCCCCTTCGAGAGCGATTGCCACGGCGGCCATGCCGCCGATTTTGCCCTTGATCACGATGCAACCATCGTCAAACTGTGGAGCGACACCTTGCAGAGGCAGCCAGGGAGATTCCATCCTGTCAAAGGGACCAACCAGTTCCTTCCAGGTTCCCTCATCGAACAGGCTCTGGGCCCGCTTACGCCCGTCAAGCTCGATAAAGCTTTGACGCCTTACGAATTCCGGAATGATACCTGTCTGGCTCATTGGTTGATCACCTCCACTGCCTGTTCCAGCCGAAGCATGACGCTGCCTGGAGTTGCGCCAGCATCATTGATCTGGACGCGCACCGCTCCGTCGAACTTTGAGAAGAAGCGATCGAATACAGCCTTCCAGGTACTCTGGAAGCCGTCTACGCTGGTTGTGATCGAAACGTGTGCACCATCGCTCTGTGTGGGCTCCATAAGAACTTCCATATCGCCAGAGCCTACGACCCCTACATGAGCTCTCTTCGTGATGCTGCGCTTCGCCGCCGGATAGTCGAACTCAATCTGTTCCATAGCTGACTTCCTCCGAAAGACTGTTGTCTTCGATTGCATTTTGACCTTGTTCCAAGGCGTCCAGAAAAAGAGTGGCGGCCAGAAGATCCGCCGCACCCCCTGGAGAAATGTTCCTGATTAATAGCTCCTGATCGAGCCGAAGCATCGCCAGTTCTCCCGCAACACTTCCCGGACCACCAGCGAGGAGGGCGTCCGAGGCCCCCTTCTGAACGATTGCCAGTCCCTCCGCCCCGCCACGATAAAGAACGCAGGTATCTTCGAGGCGAGCCATGATGTTGAGAAGCGCCCACAATCGACTATTGGGTTCAGTGCGGGCTCTATTTCTTTCCGCACGCAGAGTCGGAAGGCCGACGTGCAGCACATGGGGGAAGCCGGCAAAGGCTTCACCGCGTGCTCCGGTCGCCCCATAGCGGGCCCGCACCATCTCGCCGTGCGATAAAAGTTGAGGTTGAGCTCGATCGGGTAGTCGTGCCAAAAAGGCGGCATCTTGTGCGATCGCCGCCGGATTCAGATCGATTCCCCGGCTCGCTGCTGTTACTAACAGACCCAGGATCCAGATCGCTCCTTTATGCGCGTTGCTTCCATTCGTTACCTGAAGCATCGCCGATTCGGCAGCTCTTCCGATTGCGGCAACCTCGCTGCGCAATCCCCGGTCGAATGGCATGGATTGCGCGGAGTCTCCCATGGCCTCGAAGTAGGGAGCGATTGCCGCGGCAGATTGCCGCATGAGATCCAGGGAAAGATCGTCGTGCGATCCGGACCCTCTCCGATCGACCAGACCTGGCTTCGGTGTTAGCTCCGCTTCGGCGACCAGAGCCTGGCGTGCCAACTCCGCGAGATGTTCGGCGGCAAACACACTTCGAACAGTCGCGACATGTCTCAAATTTGGGAGCGTGTTTGCCATTACCAGCTCCTGAACTTGGCGGGAGGTTGATAGAGACCACCGGACCAGGCTACCAGGTCTTCCATGCTGCGGGCCGCGAGGAGGGAGCGGTTCGCCTGGAGCCGATGCACACCGATATCTTCTGGGTAGGCAACGATCCCTTTGCGGCGAAGTTCTGCCGTCTCGGCGGGTTTTGCCTTTAGACCAATGGGACTAACACCGGCGACGGCTGCCAGCGCACGACGCTGTTCCTCGATCCCTTCCGTTTTATAAAGGTAAGCGATCCCCTCCTCAGTCACGACATGGCTGACATCATCGCCGTAGATCATGATCGGCGTGATGGGCATGCCGGCCTTCTTTCCCACTTCAACCGCATCCAGGGTTTCGACGAAGGCAGGAACTCCACCCTTGGAGAAGGTCTCGATGGTCTGGACGACAAGCTTCCTGCCACGAGCGTTGGGGCTTGGGTCTGTTTTAAGGTCGAGCCACGCAGGTGTCGAATGGCGACGCCCGTGAGGGTCGTGTCCCATGTTCGGCGCGCCGCCGAATCCGGCCAGACGTCCCGTTGTTACGGTAGATGAATTGGCATCACCATCCATCTGCAGGGTTGCACCGATAAAGGCGTCGACTGCGTACTGCCCAGCAAGTTGGCACAACACACGATTGGAGCGGAGACTTCCGTCGCGGCCATTAAAGAAGATATCGGGTCTGGCGCGAATATAGTCCTCCATGCCCACTTCGCTGCCAAACGAGTGGACGCTCTGGACCCAGCCGCTCTCGATGGCCGGTATAAGCGTGGGATGAGGGTTGAGAGCAAAGTGCTTGCAAATTTTCCCCCGCAGTCCCAGAGACTCTCCATAAGTCGGCAACAAGAGCTCGATCGCTGCGGTATCGAAGCCAATTCCATGGTTAAGCGACTGCACCTGGTGCCGTTCATAGACCCCACGAATGACCATCATTCCAGTAAGAATCTGAAGCTCAGTAATGTGGCGAGGGTCGCGGGTAAAGAGCGGCTCCACTTCGAAGGGTTTGTCGGCTTCCACAACAATGTCCACCCAGGATGCTGGAATATCGACGCGCGGAAGCTTATCAACGATTTGGTTCACCTGCACGATGACAATCGCATCGTGAAAGGCTGCGGCCTCCACAATCACAGGCGTGTCTTCCGTGTTTGGACCGGTAAACAAATTTCCTTCCTGGTCAGCCTGTTCGGCACAAACCAATACAACGTTAGGGATAAGGTCAACGAGTAGTCGGGCATAAAGCTCAACGTAAGTGTGAATTGCACCGATCTCGAGGACGCCATCTTCCAGAAGCTGAGCCACTCGAAGACTTTGCGGGCCCGCAAACGCGAAGTCCACTTTCTTCGCGATGCCGAGCTCAAACAGTGTCAGATGCTCAGGCCGGCTGATGCTTGAAATGATGAGGTGCAGGTCGTGAATCTTCTTCGCACTGACCTGGACCAGAGAACGCGACAGGAAATCGGCTTGCTTCTGGTTGTCACCCTCCATCACGATTCGGTCACCCGGTACTATGATCGATTCAAGGGCTTCGACGATCTTTTCTTGTGCTAACACCGGCCCCTTCAACCACAGCTCCACTGTCTGCATGCGCCGCGCTTTCTCATCGCGTCGAGTCGTCCAGGACACCGGCCGTTGCTCTTGGGTCTGCTCACTCATTTGCTACTCCTTTTGCTCCACATCTGCTTTGGGCCCGCATACATCAATGCCATTGCGAGAACGTTCGTCTTGTGGTCACTTGAACAAGATCTTCGCCATCATCCCTTTATTCTCGTGCTTCAACAAGTGACAGTAGAATACCGAGACGCCGCAAATGATCGGATCCGTAAAATCCATGATGAGAGCGAGTGATTCGTTTGGTGCGACATTCACCGTATCCATCCATTCAGGGCTGCGCAAAGCCAGCCGTTTTCAATACCTAGCGCGCGACCGCCGGGCTGCGCCCGAGGGATTGAGATCCGAGTTTCAATCCTATCCACGCCGCCGCAATCCCGACTCCCAGACCTATACTTGTGTCTACCAGCCGCAATATGGGCTGTGTCCATGCGTGCTGCGGTGCTATGCCTGCGTTGATCATCACAGCCGTGGTTGTGATGCAGGCCGTGATGACATCTTCCGACCGGTCAACCAGAATCAGAACCACCGTACCAATCCCGATCAAAGCTGCCATGCCCATGGGATGGAAGGGGAAAATCAAGAGATATACCAGACAAAGCGCGAAGCTTAGAACGGTTGCTGAGAACTGTGATAAGGCGGCTCTCATACTCTTCTCGTAGCTTTCACGATAGACAAAGACCGTAGCGACAACGACCCACATCCCTCCCACAAGGTCGTCCTCTCGGGATACCGAGTACACGCGAGTAAGAATGTGCGTGATCAACGCATAACTGATGAAGGATGCGGCTGCCAACCCGACTCCTTGGCCGACTGCGCGGCTGCAGGTTTCCAGCTGAGACGTTGTTTCTATCCCGTCTCGTTTTTCCACAGGTGCCGTCGCTCCCTGTCTGTTACTCGGCATGTTGCTGTCCTGCGTCATTCAGATTCACTTTTTTCTTCGCAATCAAAATCAGAAGACTGAACGTTGATCAGCATGTCTCTGATCGCGAGCGGTGCATGAAACTCGGCAGTCAAGAGCGGATTGCCGTACACGCACAATGCAACGATCGTTCTCCCATCAGTTCCGTACTGCCGCTCGGACTCAGCTTGTACCAAGCCACTACAACACCTCAGGTGGATTGCAACGAATCCGGGGGTCTCCTAATCTGGCATCTCCTCGATAGATCGTGGCTCAATCATCTGGCGTCCCTCTGCGCTATGGCGAAATTGACTGGACGCTTCGTATGCCTTGAACCGAGCGCGCATGATGTTGCCGAGGGGGCGATGCGCGGCCAGGCTATGCCAGGGGTTGAAGCTGAGCTGCTCGTCAACCCATACTCGGCGGAGATCCGAATACGCATTTTGAGGTTGGACAGCGACCCTTGCAATGGTTAACGAGGGGCTAAGATGTTCGTCCCATTCAACCGAGGCGTCTTCAACTGGCATCTGGGTCAGATCGGTACAAAGCTGAACGCGTAGATCCCATACGGCCGTTTCGGTTTTGAAAAACGCAACTATGCTGTCCTTCACGCAATTCCAAGAGTCTGGGCGATCGACGGATTTGCCTCGCAAAGCAGTGAGATTGCTCGATACGGGGACTAGATGTAGTTTTCCGAAGTAGTCCCCGAAGCGCAGAGGCGCCGCCGTATGGTATGTCTCTCCAAGAGGATGGGTGGGAGGATGGCCAAACCCTTTGAGGAATGCGGATTTCCCTCCCGCCAACTCGAGGCCTTCTTCTGCGGTCTGCGCGACCGAACTAACGACCTGCTTCAGTGCCTCGGAATCGTCGGCATGCCTATCAAGTAGCGTGATGCTTTTCAGGAAGTCCTTTGCCATCGCGGAGTGAAAGGTGCTGGCATTATTGAAAATGAAGTCCTGGGTCACTTGGCTTGCGTGGTTCGGGAGCATCTCTCCCTCCACACCGATGACCTTGATTGCGAGACCGCGTGGAGTCGAGATATGGTCGGAGAGTATATCGCCGGGATTAGTCGAGAAGCGCATGACCGCTCCATAGCTTCCTGCGTGTGCGAACAAGCCTTGGCGTAGTGTTTCCTGAAGCTCAGGAGAAACAATAACTTCAGCTTTCAGCAAACCGTGGCTCTTCGCGTGGACGCCACGTACCGTGTGTCGCTGACGCTCGCCAACCTTCTTTGCAATATTCAACAATGTTGCCGTAATTTGGTCGATCGTCTCGGCCTCCCCGGCCTGTAAGGTCTCCACTGAATCCGAATATCGAACAAATATTTTTTCTCTTGCAGCCATCTCGCATTCTCCGACACTCGGTTTGACACTTGCTTGCCCCCTGTGTCGCGTTTCCATCTGCTTCGCGACTATCGAACTCCCCAGTCCGACCGTCGCCGGCGCTTTTGCACTTCGAACAACACATCCTCTTCTATCCACGATGCCTCCTGCTCACTACTCCACAGGTCTTATAGGTGCCGCCAAACATATCCCGGCGCAACCCGTAGCTTTGCGACATATCCACAACTATCGAGGTGTTGTCGGATTTGCATTCGCCTCGATCAATGATTTGGTATGGACGATCGAATCGAAAGATTCGCCTCTGTGATGACTGAATATCGCGTAATCTCACGTTGATCCCTCCGCATTCGCGCTGTGCATCCACCTGTTCACACTTGGTCTCTCTGCGTGTGGGGATCTCGGCAACTGTGAGATGCACTTCATCCGGTCGTCTGAACGAGCCAGGTCGGCTTGGGACGTCCTTCCTCCTCCCCGAATCCCGTGTACCGTTTCTTAACGATCAACCGTCAGGTGACGATGGCGACGAGCGGTCATTTCGTAAAAATGCCGTGCTCTTCATCAAAGCGCTGTTCGGTTTCGATGCCCTTCCTGGCAGCTTCGTCTGCGATCTGGTCCAGCTTCCGATCCATTGCCGTTTCTTCTGACTTGTCCTGATCTGTTCCTTCGGATTCCTTCTTTTTGTCTGTCATAATGTCCTCGCGGTTCGGTTCGTGAACGACTGTCGTAGAAAGAATGATCGTTCGTGTTGGTTTAGGTACTTGTTGAAAAACACTTACAGGTCTCGGAATGTGGCTCCTTGGGAACCACCTTCAACCCCTGCAACCGGTCGAAAGCCTCGCCAACAGTTCCTGCCACGCATCTTCCTTCCACTCACCGCATTGTGTTGTCGCAGAACTCGCACCGACCAGGATGCCCTCTTCGCTACCAAATTGGGATGGGGCGATCTTTGTCGAACACGCTCCTTCTTTGCACCCGGTTTCAGACTTCTTTCCATAGCTATCGCTGCGCTTGGTCGGGATCATCACATGACCTCATCAGTCGGTTTTAACCTAAGCAATGAGGCTCGCCCCCGTCGATTACAGTGGCCTTTTTAAAGAGCTCCATGCAGGGTCCGAGCTACTTCGAGACTGCACGTGCTGCGCTCTCAATTACATCTGCAACTTGCTTGGGATGCGACACATAGCCGCAATGGCTGGCGCCTGCGATTTCGACTGTGTGGCTCCCGGCCCGCTTGGCATACCAACGCTCCAAGTCAGGGTTGATGGTTCGATCGCTTCCTGACACGATCATCCAGCTCGGTTTGGTTCTCCAGGCAGCCGTGGTGATTGTCGCTGAGAAATTGTCCGCAAAGTTGAACACCTGCGAGCGCGCCATGAAAGCTGCCTGCTCCGCCGAAAGATCGGCTGCAAAGTACTCATGAAACTGCGCGGGGTCGAGGTACGTGAAACCGTCTGCGGTCTTCTTTAACGCACCAGACCTGGCGAGATCACTCGGGAAGCGCTTCCCGTCGTCTCCTTCGTTTTCCCCGGCGTCTGGCATGTGCGCTGCCACGTAAACCAATCCGACAACTGATGGATCCGTGCCTGCTTCCGTAATCACGGATCCTCCATAGCTGTGGGCGACAAGGATGCTCGGTCCGTCCTGCAGTGCGAGGATCCGCTTCACGGCGGCCACATCATCGTGGAAGGACGTCTCCGGCTCTTGGACGATGCTGACGTTGAAGCCATCTGTGACAAGAATGTTGTAGACGCCTTTCCAGCCCGAGCCGTCCGCCCAGGCCCCGTGAACCAGAACAACATTCTTAACGCGATGATCTTGGTTCTGCGCTGAGAGCGCGCCGCAGGTCAACAGCAATAAGGCAACGCACAGGAATCGGGAGATGGTTGTTACTGATGGCATTGGCTTCGTCGAATTGATCATTTGTTACTCCTTTTGTGATGCACAAGCTCTGGTTGATCGTCACGCACAGCTCCTTGCTGACAGTTCCTTTGTATTAGTCAACACAATGGCGACCCACATTCGCGCCCCTACTTCGTTGTAGCGCCTGGGGGAAAGCGCTTGAACATTTTGTCGACGCCTTCGTTGAGGTTCTTGATGTTTTTGTCAGAGTTGTCGGAGAGCGTGTCACTTGCGGCTCCTCTCCAGATCAGTTGTTTTGTTTTCGTATCGAAGAGATCGACTACTACCGTGCCCACCTTGTACGTATCGGTGGTGGTCGTTGCCTCGCCAAAACCTCCGCCACCAAAACGTCTCCAGCCCCAGCCTCCCCCAAACCCGTCGTAAAGGGTGTCTAAGGTCTGATGATCGTGCGTGATCTCCATGGCCACGACAGCAACATCGGCACCGGAGTCCACCAGCGTCCAGCCTCTTGCCGCCAAGACGGCGTTGACGGCATGTTCGATGCGATCAACATTCAAGGGATCTTTCGTCTCTACGTGTTCCCATGAATAGGTCTTGTACAGCGCGAAGTTTGCGCTGCGATCATAGTCAGTCTTTACCTGCTGTGCCGACGCCATGCCTGCGAACACGAACGTCATTCCAACTAAAGCCAACATGACTTTTTGCATTTTCAAGACTTCTCCTCCTCTGAGATTCCGATAAAAGTTCCGCGACAGTGAGCGCTGGAATTGCATTCGGGCAGCAGCAGTTTGCTAAGCGTTTCTCGCTGCTTGTCGCCAGCGACAGTCGCTGCCAAATCACAACTGCCCAATACAAATGCAATCGAGTGGCCAATACGATAACGTTGAATCCACCGCACTTGCTAAAAGAAGATCGTGCCGACAATTCTGATGTGCCGAAGATTCAGAGAGAATCAATCAGAACGAGGAGGGAAAGGCTTCAAGGCAAGAGCGGGGCGATGCTTTCTTTGAACTCCAGCGGAGACCGCTTGTGTGGTTCGTGCATCAGAATCGCATTTAAATTTGGGTTCTCAGTCGCCGATGACCAGCCCGAGGATTCGTAGGGCCTCTAGCAAATCTGGATCGTCATCAGCCACTTTCCGCGAGTTCGGCTGATGAATGGGGAATCGATCCGGCATGGTCCAGTTTTCGAAGATGGCCCAGTTCTCAATCGATTGGCCGTAGCGCGAGTGGTAGAACACTCCAGCGTATTCCCAGTTCTAATGCGATCCGGCCAGCCCGACACCACGGCCGGCACGAGCATCAGCATGATCAGGATCATCTCTGAAAGATCATTGGCAGCACGAACCACTCGCCGAACCGGAATGCAAGGGTTTCTAGGCCACTTGGCCGCAAACCCGTCTACACAGACCTGCGGCTGCGAACCTCTGCCGTGACAGGGCACTGGAAAAGCGTAACTTATAGAAAACAAGCGTCAGGGATGGCTTCATTTGGCGTTGTAAGGAGCGATCGGGAACCACTATCGAACCATATCAAACCCGGGACCTCTGCCTTGTAGACCTCTGCCCAAACCGTTGCCTTGGGTCTTACGCACAGGTGAGACTGGCGAGCAGAATTAGGCGATTAAAAGTGGCTGAGTTGCCGGATTTATTCAGATGGCGGTACGCCCTCCATCCACGGCGAGTTTTGCGCCGTGAATGAAGCTGGCATGGTCTGTCGCCAGGAAGACAATTGCTTCTGCAATTTCATCGGCCGTTGCCGGACGTCCCGCGGGCGCCTGGGCGGCTAGCTGTTCGAGACCCTCGCCCATCGCCTCCGTACCCTCCGTGCGCGTAGGTCCTGGACTCACTGCGTTCACGCGGACACCCTTTGGTCCATATTCGGCAGCCCAGGTTTTTGTTAACAGATTGATTGCGGCCTTGCTCGAACCATAGAGGCTCATTCCGGCCGCTCCATAATTGGCAGCCATCGTGGAAATATTCACTATGGCCCCTTTGCCTCTATTGGCCATCGGAGGGGCGAGCTCTGCGACTAGGAAATACGGCGCCTTCACGTTCGTGGAATAAACGCGGTCAAACTGCTCTACAGTCATCTCATGCGTAGGCCCGAAGGGAAAGATGCCAGCATTGTTGATGAGAATATCGACATGGCCTCTTCCGAGTTCGATCGCCCTCCTGGCCACTCCACGTGCGCTCTCAGCGTCTCGAAGATCGGAGGAAATGAAATCTGCTTTACCTCCTCCGGCTCGAATTTCGTCGACCGACTTTTGCCCGCGCTCCGCATTTCGCCCAACCACCAAAACGTGAATGCCAAGCTGGGCGAGTTTTTTGGCTGTCGCGAGACCAATTCCGCTCGTTCCACCTGTGATAAGCGCTGTCGAGGTATTGTCGGTCATCCGCATTCCCTTCATGGCCAAGAAGGCCTCAACAAAAGAGTACGACATTGTGATCATTGGTAGCGGCTCAACGCGAGCCTGGCTCAGGGCAGCTTGTCGAAGAAGCGGAAAGAAACGCTTGATGGTCGCCTCGCTCCGATACTCCGACACCTTCGCGAAGATCGATGGCACCTGGCCCTTTGCCGAGCGCCTGCTGTACGTCGACTAGCTGGAGGAGCGGCCATTGTCGTGACAGGTCGCACCGCGGACCAGACGACGTCTTACCGCCCTGGAGTTGCCTCTCCTGTTGTAGCTCATCTTGTAAGGGCTGCCTGCCCCGCGTGGTACGAAGCGTGACTGGTGCGATTCATGACGACGGCAAGCCGGTTGCGCACAGGATCCTTGATGAAATCCTCATCGGAAACTGCTGTGTGCTTTTGCAGCCAGTCTTCCCATGTGAACCCTTCGAAGGCTCCAGTAAGTTTGTGATTGACCTCGGCCCATGCTCTCCTTAGTTCGGTTGCCGAGAGTGGATCGGCAAGCACGCGGTCAGGATTCGCGATATACGGATCATCCAACTCAGGGTGAAGTCTATCCCCAATGCCAAGTAAGGGAAACATGCGATCGTGTATCGCGGTCAGATGGCCGAGTAGATAGAAAACGCGGTTCCTCCCTGGAGCGACCTGTTGTTGAAGTTGTTCATCACTCAGCTCAGAAAGGGTGTTGTCAAAACGGTCAATGACAAGCCTCCATGAGTTGACAACTGTAACGCAGAGAATCTCTTCGTTCGTCATTCTGGTATGCTCTCCTTTCTTGTTTGAAACTCGGTAAGTTGGTGCGGGCTACCGAAAGAGTGCGAACGCCGAAATACCAATGGCGATTGCATCTTCAAGTAGAGCGGCTGGCAGATCACGTCCAAGCATCCTCGCTAAAAGGCCCCTCGCCTTAGCTCCTCCGAATGTTCCTGTCACAGCTCCTGCAATTCCCGCTACCAGCCCCACGATCATTTCATGGCCTGGAAGCCCAATCGCAAGACCGCACAGAGCACTCGTAACGATTCTGGTGATGAACTGAGGAGGTACCAATCGGCTTGGAGTCTTCGGAAGCTTGTCGTTTACCAGTTCTCCGATCGCGATGAGGGTCAAGATGTACGGGGTAAACGCATAGCCCAGGAAAGCGAGCCAGGTGTGGTCTAGAGGCAAGATCCCGAAGTGGGCGGCCCAACTGACAGCAGCCAGTCCAATCAGGGCTCGTAGCCCGGAGGCGGTCCCAATGAGAAATGCGTTGATGAAGATAAACATGGAAACTCCTTGTAAGCTCGTCCCAGCGTTATTGAATTGGTTTGACAGGGGGCAACTGGGGCGACCTTGGAAGCGCCGAGCCGTTGCGTGCGTTTATTCGCGCTTGGTTTGGGGCGCGATCCGCACAGATCTGTGAAGCAAATACACCACGAAGAATTGGAGGATGGCGATAAAGAGGGGCCCAGCGCATTTCCCAATATCCTGCTCAAACAGACCGATCCCGGCGTCCAGCAATTGCACGGCGCCGGCGAGCGCACCGAGGCTTAGCAACAAAGGCGTCGACTGCTTGTAAATCGCCCACACTGCGAACAAAGCCAGAGGGGTTGTACGAGCCGCCGCGTACAGAGCAAATATCAACGACGCCTGCGTTGGAACGGATCCGGCAGGGAGCAGGTATTGCGGACGGATGATCCCGACGATGGAAAAGCCGCTCGCAACCAGGACATTGATTGCCGTGACCACCGATGCCAGCCGAATCGCCTTTATTGTTGTCATTGATTCCTCTGTGAGTAAGCTCGTCCGAGCGTAGTTGGGTTGATTTGACAATTTGCGCGCGTACTACGCCTGCACGTAGTGCGAACCCTTCGTTAATTGCGGAGCGGGATATTTGCTATGTTTCCTCCACCCAATTGTCGTCAGATTGTGAGAACTGCCCTCCCGAAGGGGCGGCCTTCAACGAGATAGCGGAGAGCATCAGCCGCTTCTACGAGAGGAAAAGTCTTAGCCACGATCGGTTTGATCGTACCGGATTGAAGCAGAGAGGCGGTAGATTTCCACGCGTCAGCAACGATCGCCTGCGGCTGAGAGAACATATTGAAACCCCGGATGCTGGTCTGCGACACGATGAGACTGGTCAGGTCAATAGTCGTCTTACGGCTTGCGGAATACCCCAGTGTTATGAGGCTCCCGCCCGGCGCTAGCGCTTTGACCGCTTCGCTCAACACCTCACCACCGATCCCGTCGATGATGATGTCTGCGCCGTAGCCTTCGGTGATACGACGTACTCCGTCAGTTAACTTTTCTACGAAGGTATCGATGACTTCATCGAATCCGAGTGCCTTCGCCTGGTCTACTTTCGCATGATTGGTCGTGCTCGATATGGCGTGTTTTGCTCCTAGAGCGCGCGCCAGTTGTGTCACTGCGTTGCCGACCGAGCCGCCTATCGATGGCGCCAGAACGGTTTTGCCTGGACGAAAACCAGCCAGGGTAAGAGCCACTTGCGCGGTGAGATACGCGACCGGGACACCTGCAGCGCTCACGTCGTCGACATTGTCAGGTATAGGGCAAAGGTCTTCCTTCCGTACAGCAATCCACTCGCTGTAGGCCCCGTCTTCAAAAGCGCCATAGACGCCCCAGAACATCACGCGTGAGCCAGCGGGAAACTCCGCGCCGCCTCCCTCCTCCACCACGCCCGCTCCTTCATTGCCCAGGATAAGCGGCGCCCCCTTGCCGTGAAATTGGCCGGAGAGAATCGTGTGGTCGAGCGGCGTGACGCCGGCCGCCGTGATTCGCACCAGTACTCTTCCGTCTGTGACCGCTGGTTTGGGAAGATCGACCAGCCTCAACGCTTCATAACCGCTGAATTGCTCCGCTCTCATCGCACGCATATTGGTTCTCCCGTTTTCCCATGTGACTCCTGGCCTACACCGCTTACCGCAACCCGGAGATTGTTAATGTCGATCGAGACCATCAGCGGGTCGCGAATTGGTTGAGCCCTTGGCCTTCACCGAACAGGTCGCGTGGATTATTGGTATAATCCACATACAGGATTAGATTCGTAATCCTGATTTGGTCGCAGATTATTTTCGTGGAGGTTCAGATGGGTCACTCCCAGGCGCAAAAAGAGAAAACTCATAAGCGCATCGTGGCTATTGCCTCAAAGAGATTTCGCGAAAAGGGTCTTGCAGGATCCGGAATTGCGGAGTTGATGAAGGAAGCCGGCCTGACGGTCGGCGGCTTTTACAAGCACTTCGACTCTCGCGACGAACTGGTGATGGAGGCGCTTAGCGATGCATTTGGTGTCTGGCAGCGGCAAAAGGAAGCTGCTGAATCCAGCGGGCAGCCGCTATCTCTCGATAAACTTATCGACGATTATGTGAGCGATGTCCACCGAAGGAATCCGGGTGCGGGTTGTGCCTTCAGCGCATTGGCCCCGGAAATCGCTCGCAGCGATAAGCGGACTCGTGCGCTTACCTCTGATCAAGTCAAGGCGGATCTTGAGTTGATTGTCGGGTTGCTGCCAGGCAGGGATAAGCGAGTGGCAAGATCGAAAGCGATCCTGACTTTCAGTGCTCTGGTCGGAGCGATGTCGCTGGCCCGCGCCGTTTCGGATGAGGCTCTTTCGCGGGAAATCCTGAAGTCGGTGGCAGACCTTCTCAAGAAGCCCGCCTGACAGCGACGTGCCAGGGTCTTCCGCGCAGCCGTCTCTCGATCAGACTTGCCCTCTACCGCCATCCACGAAGAGTTCGATACCTGTCACAAAACTGGAATCATCAGACGCCAGAAAAAGCACAGCTTTAGCAATTTCGTCTGGATCTCCCATGCGCCCTATTGGAATGGTAGACACAATCCGCGCAACAGCCTCTTCAGGTTGCCCATCCACAATTGGCGTATCGGTTGGACCCGGACTGACAACGTTGGAGCGAATATGGCGGTCCTTGAGATCCGAGGTCCAGGTTCGGACAAAAGAGCGGAGGGCGGCCTTCGTCGCGCCGTAGACACCGAAGGCGGGCGTACCCTTCACGCTCGCGACTGAGCCGTTGAGGATGATAGAGCCACCATCATTCATGAGAGGAAGGGCCTTCTGTACGGTGAACAGTGTTCCCTTGACGTTAGTGCCGAAGAGCTTGTCAAAATGCTCCTCAGTGATCTTGCCGAGTGGAGCAAATTCAGCAGCGCCGGCGTTGGCGAAAACGATATCGATTCTTCCCTTTGTCTTGACGGCCTCGTAGAGACGATCGAGGTCAGCCAATCTGGCAACGTCTCCCTGAACACCAGTCGCGTTGCTGCCAATTGCTTTCACGGCCTCATCGAGCTCCTTTTGGCGACGCCCAGTGATGAAGACGTAGGCGCCTTCTTTCACGAAGAACTTTGCGGTAGCCAACCCTATCCCGGATGTGCCACCGGTAATGACTGCCACTTTGCCCTGCAGTTTCTTATTTTCGGTCATCGATAGTTTTCCTCACTCGCCCTGCTCCAGTCGGCTCCAAAAAAGACGTTGCCCGTCCCCGCTTACGGTTGGCTTGAGGTGAATAGTGCCAACATTTGCTGGTTGAATCCGTTCACCAAGGTATGCTCCCCAGGTCCAGGATTCGCTCGCAGAGGCTTTGCCGCTTCAACGAGAATTTCGTCAGCGTCCTTTCCAAGCACGTCCAAGGTTTCTGAGATGAATTGATCGAGAGGCATTGCCTGCTCGGCTTCCTGGCTATTCATCAGCTCCGTGCGCACCCAGGGAGGCGCCACCTCGAGCACGCGAACACCGCTGTCGCGAAGCAGGAAACGCTGCGACAACACATAGGAGTGGAGCGCAGCTTTTGTGGCGGAATAGACGGCTGTCACAGCCAAAGGCACAAATGCAAGGACCGAGGTGTTATAGACAATCACACCACGACGGCTCTTTAACTGATCGACGAGAGACGAGGTCATGCGGATTGGGCCAAGAAGATTGGTCGTGACGGTCGATACGAGGAGCTTGTCGTCGATGACTCCCGCTGCTTGATCCGGTTCCATGATTCCAGCGTTGTTGATGAGAACATTCAGATTAGGGTGTTCGGTGATCAGCTTCTTCGCCACCGCTTTGATACTGTCCGGGTCTGCGATGTCGAGTTCGATCGCCTCGATGCCAGGATTGGCCTTTGTGACCGAGTCCAGATGGCTCTTGCGTCTGCCTGAGATGATCACCTTGTTTCCGTGTTTGTGCAGCTCCTCAGCCAAACTGCGGCCAATCCCCGATCCGCCGCCGGTAATGAAAATGGTGTTTCCAGTAAGGTTCATGATTTCTCCAGTCAATGTGGTGTGAATGTTGCGGGAGGGTCCGAGGCCCTACGTTGGGAAGCTGTCCCCAAACATGGGAAGGCCGCTGACGGATTCTTTCCGAGTGGCTTCGTCCTGCAATACATCCCAGTGTTCGGCCAGGAGACCGTCTTCAAATCGGACAATGTCGGCCGCAATCCAGGCCGCTGGTCTTCCCATCCCGGTGAAACGGCCATGCGCGATCACATAGTCGCCCTCTGCGACGATCAGTTGGTTTTCATAGCGCAGGGTATCTGGCGTCGCGCGGACCAGAGCGAACAGCCCTTCACGTCCCGGCGCAATGTGCGCGCTGTGCTGGATGTACTTCGGCGACCAGAATCGTTCCGCAGCCGCGTAGTCGCGTTCGTTGAAGAGTGTATCGAAGGCTTTGAGAACAATCGCCTTATTCTGTTCGGGTGTCGTCTTGGGCATATTCAGCTCCTGGAGTTGAGTTCGAGTGATTGATAAGTTGGGTAATCGGAATAACCGTGTGGCCCCGAGGCGTAGACGGTTTCCCAGTCCACTTCAGCAAGAGGGGCATTCTCGGCAAACCTCCGGACCAGGTCGGGATTTGCGATATAGGGACGGCCGAAAGCCACCAGATCCGCCAGACCTTCCGCGACAAGGCGATTACCGCGATCACGGTCCATCTTCACGTTCGCGATCAATGTGCCTTTGAAGAGGGGGCGGAAATGCCGGAACATGCCATCGTCGACCAGTTTTTCGAGTGGTGTTCCCGTAAAGTCGGTTGTGTTGCCCATAAGCAACAGGTGCGAAAGATTGTAGGTATTCAACTTCCGGATCGCATATTCGGTCACTGGCAGAGTTTCGTCGTTGGCTTGAAATGCCGCGCCTTCGTGCATCGGGCTGATCTTGACTCCCACCCTTTGTGCATCGACCTCATTCAGGACCGCCTCGACTACTTCGAAGAGAAAGCGCGAGCGATTTTCGAGGTTTCCGCCGTACTCGTCCTGGCGCAGGTTGGTCGCAGCGTTCAAGAACTGCGAGATCAGATAGAGATAATTCGCGAGGATCTGGACGCCATCGAAGCCGGCTCTCTTCGCGTTCCTCGCAGCGCGCCCGAAATCTGCAATCGTAACTTGAATCTCCTTTGTCGTCAGAGGCCGCGGTGTCACTGTCGGCTTCCTTCCCGTCGGCGTGAACGACAACTGGCCGGGATCGACGTTCGATGCGGACACTGGCTGCGCGCCTTCCAGTAGATCTGGATGCGAGATCGCGCCGGTGTGCCAGATCTGGGCAATGATCCGACCGCCGGCAGCATGGACGGCATCCGTAACACGTCGCCATCCGCGGACCTGCTCCCCGGTCCACAGTCCCGGCGTATCGGCCCAGCCGAATCCTTCCGGACTGATCGCGGTGGCCTCCGTGATAATCAATCCAGCCGAAGCCCGCTGCGCGTAATACTCCGCCTGCAAGGTCGTGGGCACGTGATCACGCGGTTGCGCACGCATCCGGGTGAGTGGGGCCATCACGATGCGGTTAGGAAGATCGAGGTCTCCCATCCGATAGGGTGTGAGAAGCGGCTGATTCGACATCACAGGAACTCCTGCATAGATCAACTGAACGTTCTTAAGAGATGACTACGATCGCATCGACCCGTGAGGGATAAAACGCCAGATGGTCGCGAATTCCGGAAACTGCCTCATGCGGTTGCTCATACGTCCACACGGCATTCTCCGATCGGGAACCGCCGATGGGAATGCTGTAATAACTGCAATCACCCTTGTACGGACAATAGGTGTAATGTTTAGTCCGACCGAGCAGCGACATGTCAGCATCGCTGCGCGGCAAGTAGTAAACGGGCGGGTATCCCTTCTCTTCCAGTCGAAGTGTTCGCGCCGATTCTGCGACGATCCTGCCAGCGACCGTTACGCGGACCTTGCCCTCAACCGGTGAAATCGTAATGGGATGATCAGGGCCAGGAATCTTGATCTCTTTGCCTTTGCTCAGAGTGTTATTCATTGCGTCCTCAGGTCAGTTAAAGCTTCGAACCGCCATCGACCGGAATACTGGCACCCGTGATCCAGCGCGCCGCATCGGATGCTAGAAAGGCGACCACGTCGGCAACATCCTCGGGTTTTCCGAGTCGCTTCAGGGCCTGCATTCCGAGTGCGATCTCTCGTCCCGCATCGGTCTTTGTGAAGTTCGACATGTCGGTGTCGATGACGCCGGGAGCAACAGCGTTGACGCGTATGCCACTCGGCCCGAGATTGGCGGCCCAGTTCCTGACCAGAGTCTCAAGCGCTCCTTTGGTAGAGGCGTAGGCAAGAATCGAAGGGTTATCCAGACCGGCCTTGCCTACCACCGAACGGGCTCCAAGAGAAGAGACAACAACAACGCTTGAACCCTCGCCAAGAACCGGCAAGAGTTGCTGCACCAGGAAGAACGGGCCTCGGACGTTCGTCGCAAAGAGGCTGTCAAAGTCCTCCACCGTGTGATCCGCAATGCGAGCGGACTTGCTGATTCCGGCATTGAGGACAAGCACATCCAATCGATCGCCGACGATGGAGCGCACTTGTTTGGCTAGCAACCAAGCACCGTCGGGAATTCCCAATTCCGCCGAGACGGCATCGGCGCGCCCACCTTTCCTTCGGATCTCGACAACGAGGGACTCCGCTTCCTGTCTTGACCGACCGAAGTGAACCAGGACGTGCGCCCCGGCTTTGGCAAGCGCCGATGCCGTCGCGCGGCCAATGCCTCTCGACGCCCCCGTCACAAGCGCGGTTTTGTTCTCGAGCTCACGCATTCATTCCACCGTCCACCGTCAGATTGGCGCCAGTGATATACGAGGATTCAGGGCTCGCGACAAACGCAACCAGAGCCGCGACCTCGTCAACGCGCCCGTAGCGATTGAGTGCCGTGACGGCCTTTTGCGGTACAGCCCAGTCGCCAGAGGCCGGATTCAAATCCGTATCGATCGGACCCGGCTGCACGTTGTTCACGGTGATGCCTCGGCTTCCGACTTCTCTCGACAATGCCTGGGTAAACATCTTGATGGCACCCTTCGTGCCTGAATAGGGGACAAGGAATGGCGATGCAGCACGTTCGCCGACAGCCGAACCGATCATGATGATGCGGCCGCCTTCCTTCATGTGCTTAAGTGCGGCATGCGTCGTTGCGAACACGCCGCGGATGTTGATATCGATCACGCGATCCATTTCCTCTTGAGTTGTTTCTTCGAACGACTTCGGAATTGCCGTGCCGGCGTTGTTCACGAGCACATCCAGTGCGCCGAAGGTTGATACGGCCTTTTCGACTGCATTCTTAACGGCTTCGACATTGGCGGCGTCCGCCTGGATTGCCATCGCTTTGCCGCCGCCGGCTTCAATCGCTTTGACAACGGCCGAGGCCGCGTTGGCGTCCTTCGCGTAGGTGAAGGCGACGCTGGCCCCATCGGCGGCCAGTCGCTTTGCAATTGCTGCGCCGATGCCCCGGGAGCCGCCGGTAACGAGTGCTACTTTCTTCGCCAACTTGGACATGTGTCTCCTTTGCCATGTTCGGAACAATTCAAAGACCCGATTCAGCTGCGTCTCGTTCGACCGGGTCGTGTCAGACAGTTCTGAACCATTCAGTTCTATACGATGACGAGGATACGGCGAGGATGCAGAGATAGTGAACTATTTAGTTCTTTATCGGATAATGTGGCTATGGGTCGTCCAAAGGGCTTTAGCCGAGAGGAAGTGCTGGAAAAGGCGATGCCCGTCTTTTGGAAGCACGGGTTTGCGGATACGAGCGTTCAGGAACTGGAACGAGCGACAGGCGTGAACAAG
Organism: Occallatibacter sp.; assembly: GCA_049676965.1. Lineage (GTDB taxonomy): Bacteria > Acidobacteriota > Terriglobia > Terriglobales > Acidobacteriaceae > Telmatobacter. Next base: position 16,468 of record JBAUBR010000066.1, on the reverse strand, counting down.
TCTGGGCTCTATACGGAATTTCGCGACAAGGAAGATCTTTTTGTGGCGTGTCTGCGGCACTACCTTGAGAGTCAGGGGAAGAGGGGACTTCTTACCAAGGAACCTCTTGGCTGGAAGAACGTCGAGACTTTTCTCAAGAATGGCCCTCTTAACAAGGGGGAACAGCAGGGCTGCTTTTCTGTCAACTCCATGCGGGAGTTCGCGATCCTTCCGGATGAGGCGTATGGGGTCGTAACAGAGAATCGGGCGCTATTGCAGCGCCTTATCGCCATGAACATCGAGGCGGAAAAGCCCAGGATGGCTGCCTCGGCGATTGCGGAGATGGTGCTGTCCTTCTTCTCCGGATTATGTATTGAGCGCAACCTCAAATCCGGTAAGACGTCGTCGACCCGCAAGATCGATAACTTCATGACAGCTCTTCGCAGTCTCTAATCGAGGCGTCTCTGAATCCGGGTCTTCCGTGGGCAAACCAACGACGGGGCCACAAGCACGCCTGCGCCTGCGATCCATGCGCTTATCTAACGGCGAAACGTCCGTTGAGGTGCTCATGATTTGAAGGAGATAAAAATGCTCGACCATATGATTCTGACTGTAAGCGATGTCAAACGCACGCTAGCCTTCTATGAGACGGCCTTGAAGCCTCTCAATATCAAGTTTTTCCTGCCGTATAAGGGTGAAGGCGAACATCCTGATTTATGGGGATTTGGTGATGGCAAGAGGGCGTTCTTCTGGATCAAGCAAGGAAACCCCGATCCAGCGTCCATTCACTGGGGGTTCATGGCCGAAAACAATGAAAGGGTCGATGAATTCTACAGGGCGGCAATTGCAGCCGGTGCCAGAGACAATATTCCCCTACGGGTACGAGTGGAATACTATCCCGGATACTACGCTGCCGATGTATTTGACCCGGACGGGTATTCGTTTGAAGTCGTCCACAAAAGCTAGCGAGGATACGCACCTGCAGCTTCGATCACGAGAGGTCTCGGCGAGGTCATAAAGAAGCCACATATACGATATTGAAATGGGCACGGAATTCTGGCTCGACGCAGAATCGCCGAGTCGCTCATCGAGCCCCAAGCTGAGTAAGGCGTGCACCCCGAGTGTCAGCTCGGGAATTTTTGGCGGGAACGACAGGACTCGAACCCGTGACCTCCTGCGTGACAGGCACTGGACGAATGGCTTCATTCGTAGCGCATGGGAACGTTGAGAATCGTTATGGTATCCCTAACGTGCCCGCGAACTCTGCCCCATGCGACTTTTGCCCAGGTCCCGCGCGTAGATGTAGTGCTGTACCTCGACAGGTTTGATGGCGTAGCTCAGCACGTCTTTTTCAAGCTCGCTGTCGGCTTGAGTGAAGCGGTTATGTTGCCGCTGGTGTTCCGCCCAGGAATCGACTTTGAAGCTCTCCAGATATGTATTCGGCGCTTCTGTATCGACGAAGATCCCCCAGCTTATCGCGCCATCGCGGCGCCGCACACGCTCGTACTTGTGGATTTGATGGAGAAACTCGGCAGCTTTCGCCGGGTCAATTACATACTTCACGGTGACGAGGACCGGCCCCTCATCGGGCTCAGGTTCCTCGATCATGGCCGGTTTAACCCAGTGATTCCAGATGCTGAGATCGAGCTTAGTATCCGGCAATCTGAACCAGGGCCGCAGCAATAGGCATGCAGCCGTTCCAACACTCGCAGCCGCAAGTGTTGCATGGACACCTGTGCGCAAGGCAACAAAGCCCCACAGCGTGCTACCCAGCGTAACACTTCCCTGAAAAACGAACAGATAGACTGCGAGCACTCGCGCCCTTACCCAATCGGGCGCAAGTTCCTGCACCATGATGTTGAAGAGGGACATGATCGCGGTCCAGGAGGCACCTCCAAAGAGCATGAGAAAACAGAGAATCGCAGGTGTACGTAACAATGCCAGGCTTAGGACAATTGCGGCGAATATCGCTGCGGCGTAAGACAGAAGAGTCTCCGTCGAGAACTTCGACCTGGTCCGCTGCAGCACCATGGCGCCCAGCACTGCGCCCAGTCCGAAGGACCCTAGCAAGAATCCGTAGGCGATTGGGCTCTTACTGAGTTCCCTGGCCGCGGTTGGCAGAAGCGCCCAGAAGGAACTCGTGAAGAATATAAGAACCGCCGACCGAAGCAGCAGTCTGCGAATACCGGGGGAATACCGGACATAGCGAATGGCGGCGGAGGTCGCTCCGCGGAAGGTCTCTGCAGGAAGCGTGCTCTCTCGCACTGGTCTCCTCCATCTCTTGATCACGGCGATGACACCGAAGAAGGAGAGGGTATTGAATGCAAATGCAGCGCCGACGCCTACAGATGCGACAATGAAGCCGCCGAGGCCCGGCCCTACGGCGCGAGCCAGATTGAACTCGATTCCATTTAGAGCCAAAGCGGCGGGTAATTCCTCTTTCTCGACCAGTTCAGGAAAGATCGCCCTCCAGGCGGGTGATTCGACTGCATCCCCAATCGACAACCCCAGCGTAAGCAGGAGCAGGAGCCAAGGCGTCATCACTCCCGCGAATGTGGCCACAGTCAGCACGATCGCAGCCACGAGCATCCACGTCTCTGTACCGAGTATCAGCTTGCGGCGGTCGAAGATGTCTCCGATCGAGCCAGCTGGTAGCGCCAAGAGGAAAAAAGGTAAAGCGGACGCGGTTTGAATCAGGGCGATGTATAGGGGATTTCTGGTGAGCGAAGTCATCAGCCATGCCGCGCCGACACTCTGCATAAAGGTTCCAATATCAGAGATCAGGTTGGACGCAAGCAGGTTTCGAAACGTGCGATTGCGGAGGGGCTGCCACGGCCCCGGCGAGCGAGAGACTTCTGATTGAGCTACCTGAGTCATCGGTCTTGAAAATTAGCGTCTTCCTTTATGCGATGGCCATCCTAGTTTAGCGACTCGGTTGACGGGAAGGCGATGGCCGCGAAAACATTTGGATGATCGGGTTCGTCTTCCACATTTGCCTACGGTCGAGGGCGTCCGAAATGGCAAACTGGTGATCTCGATAGGCGGCAAGGTGCGATTCAGCCGCGCTGATGGAGCTCAAGCAGCCGCAGAAAAAGCTAGCATGGGAAGGTCTTGCTGTTGGCTTGACGTTTTATTGCGAACAAAAGCCACGAAGGGAACCTCGGAGATGAAAAGAGCTGCGCGCGGAATCAACCCCGCTTCGAAACCAAGTGGCGACGGATGTGTAGAATGCCTTGCGTCGCTGAGAGGTTGGTGGTTTCACCTCCGCCGGTGTGCGGAGTGTGGGCACATCGGATGCTGTGACAGTTCTCCGAGTCAACATGCATCAAAGCATGCCGCGGCGACGGGGCATCCGATCATCACCAGCTTTGAGCCGGGCGAGGATTGGTTCTTCGATTACGAGAAGCAGGCGATGGTCAAGGGTGTAGAGTTGCTTCCGCCGCATTCGCACCCGAGAAATCAGCCTGCTCCTGGACCGGCAGGAAGGGTGCCGGCCGACTGGGAATCGCATCTGAACTAGCCAGCCATCCTGGACCTGTCGCGCTTAAGAGAGAAATGCTCAAGAGCCACAGTAAACTGCTTCGAACCTCTTCATGCTCGGCGACGAGCGACCGCTCGGTGGCATTTCATACGGTTGCAGGAGAATTGAACCATGTTGCCAACAATCAATACGCCTGACAGGCAAGCCGAGGCTTTTCCCGTGCTTACGCCGGCGCAGATCGCCCGTCTCCGGCCCTACGGCAATATCCGATCGGTCCAGGCTGGAGAAGTCCTTTTCGAACCAGGCAAGACGGGCATGTCCTGTTTCGTGGTGCTTTCAGGAAAGCTTGATATCGGGATATCCGGACTCTCCGGCGAGCAGGTATTTGTAACGTACGGCCCCGGCCAATTCTCAGGTGAGCTTGTCCTGATCTCCGGTGCGCGCGCCCTTTCTCGCGGGCGTGTGGCCGAGCCGGGAGAGTTTCTGGAGATCGACGCAGACGCGTTGCGCACGTTGATTGCGAAGGATGCCGAGCTGAGCGATATCTTCATGCGCGCATTCCTCCTGCGGCGCGTCGCGATGATTTCAGGAGGCCTGGGCAATGTGGCCGTCTTGGGATCGCAACATTCGTCCAACACTTTGCGCCTGCGCGAATTCCTAACCCGCAACGGCCATCCCTTTCGCTATGTCGATCTCGATAGCGATAAAGAATCGCAGGAACTTCTGGATCGCTTCGACATAAAGCTAGAGGACATTCCCGTTGTAATCTGCAGCGGAAAGAATGTATTGCGAAATCCGACGAATCAGAAACTAGCGGAGTGTCTGGGGATCTCCGGCCGAACAGACGGGCACCGCGTTTATGATGTCGCGATTGTGGGCGCTGGCCCCGCAGGCTTGGCCGCGGCGGTATATGCGGCTTCCGAGGGACTGGACGCAGTGGTGATCGAATCTGAGTTCCCCGGAGGTCAGGCCGGAGCGAGTTCAAAGATCGAGAATTATGTTGGTTTTCCCATGGGCATTTCGGGGCAGGAGCTTGCCGGCCGCGCGGTCGTGCAGGCAGAGAAATTCGGCGCGCAGATGACGGTCGGCCAGAAAGTTGTGAAGGTCAAGTGTGATCAGCGGCCGTATGAGCTTACTTTGGAAAACGGCGGACTCGTCGAGGCGCGGAGTATTGTGATCGCCGCCGGTGCTCAGTACAACAAGCCAAGTGTCGAGAATCTGGGTCGATTCGAGGGACAGGGCATCTACTACGCCGCCACAGCCATGGAAGCACAACTGTGCACGGGCGAAGAGATCGTCGTGGTTGGCGGTGGCAACTCCGCCGGCCAGGCAGCGGTTTTTCTCGCAGAAACAGTACGCAGGGTCTATATGCTGGTTCGCGGAAAGGAGTTATCCGACACCATGTCGCGTTATCTCATCCAGCGAATCGTTGAGAATCCGGGCATCGAACTGCATTTCGAAGCCGAAATTGTCGCATTGGCAGGCGATTCGCACCTGGAGCGAGTCACCTGGCTGGACCGGGCGACGGGCGAAGAATCTGTGCATGACATCGGCCATGTGTTCGTGATGGCAGGCGCTTCGCCGCGTACAGATTGGCTGCGTGGATGTCTTGCGCTCGATCAGCAAGGGTTCATCCTCACAGGACGGGATTTGGACCCGATTCTGGACAGCGCGCCAATGAAATGGCCACTCAGCCGGCCTCCGCAGATGCTGGAAACTAGCCTGCCCGGAGTTTTTGCTGTCGGAGATATTCGTTCCGGCAACGTGAAGCGCGTTGCATCTGCCGTGGGTGAAGGTTCAATCTCGATCCACCTCGTGCATCGAGCGCTGGTGGAGATTTGAGGTTTCACTAGCTTTTATGGACGACCTCGAACGAATGCCCGTCTGGGTCGAAAGCATCGGCGGCGTAGTATCCCGGATAGTACTCCAGCCGTGCCCGCTCGCGTTCGGAGAACGCTGCAGCGTCTCCGAGCGGACGAATATCAATGCGATGGTCAAGTGCCCATTTTTCCCGCAGCTCCCAGCCAATCTTGATCTTCAAGAAAGTGATGCCATCGAGAAGCGGTGAGCATCTTCCATTCAGGTGAAATTTCATTGCGGCGGTGGCATTTTTATGGCAGAAGGCGAAGACGCTAAAAAGCGCAATCTTACCGAGGGTCTGCTCGTTCGCGATCTTGACGACGGCGCGATCGCAAGTGGTCAGGTAGGGACGAAGATGTCGTCCTGGTACGCCGAGGCGACGAGTTCTTTGCGGTTGGCGCAAGCTGCTCGCATTACCACGGAGAGCTTTCGAAAGGCCTTGTTGTTGGAGACACTTTGCGATGTCCTCTGCATCATGCCTGTTTCAGCCTCCGTACCGGAGAAGCGCTGCGTGCCCCCGCGCTCGACCCGATACCGCGCTGGCATGTGGAAAGAATCGACGACAGAATCTTCGTCCGGGAGAAGCTTCCGGAACTCGGTCGAAAACAACTATGCCGCTCCGCTGAGGGTCAGAAACCCCCTGCTTCCGTGGTGATCATTGGGGGGCGGCGCCGCCGGGCTCGGAGCTGCGGAAATGCTCCGTCGTGAAGGCTATGACGGCTCGGTGACCATGATCAGCGCGGATGATTGGCCACCTTACGACCGGCCAAATCTTTCCAAGGACTTTCTCGCCGGCGCTGCGCCGGATGAGTGGATGCGGTTGCGGGTGCCTGATTATTATCGTGAACAACAAATCGATCTACTGTTAAATGCGCGCGTTTCGGCGTTGGATATTCCGGCAAAACAGGTCCAACTGGAGAACGGCGCGATGTACGGATTTGAGTCCCTTCTTATCGCAACTGGGTCAGAACCCGTGCGATTGCAGATTGAAGGCGCAACCGACTCCCAGGTTCACTATCTCCGCACGTTTGCGGACGCTCGCGCAATAGTCTCGAAGGCTGCCGTCTGCCCATCGCGTTGCCGTCGTTGGCGCGAGTTTTATTGGCCTCGAAGTCGCAGCCTCCTTGCGCTCGTTTGGAATCGCGGTGGGCAACTGATCATCCACAACGATGTATCCCCGCTCATCGGTCAGAACTCCCGCGTTGTCGAGACCAAGGTCGTCTGTGTTGGGAGTGCGGCCCACGGCCAGCAATACATGAGATCCGTGCACTTTAGGCTCGCCGTCTTTACAACTGACGTGAACCGATATGCCCTTCCCAGATCGTTCGAATGCGATGCATTCGGATCCAAGCCGGACATGAATACCGATTCACCTGAGAGTTGACGGGATTCATCGTCGGCATCGAGTCAGGGCATCGCTGACAATTTGAGGATCCGACCTCGTCACCGAACCCAGTAGCCTCGCTTATGCGGAATGGCACTCCCCGATGCACGCAAAACCTTGGCTCTTCAGCGCCAACCCAGCGCGGGAGCGACCGTAGTCAGAATTGCCTCTATGACATGCGCGTTGTAGGCGACACCCAGTTGATTTGGAATGGTAAGCAAGAGAGTATCTGCCTCCGCGATCGCTTCATCTTTCCTAAGCTGCTCGATGAGAACATCCGGCTCCGCAGCATAGCTGCGCCCGAAGATCGCTCGCGTATCTTCGTCAAGGTAACCGATTGAGTCCATTTCGTTAGAGTCTCTTCCGAAATAGGCACGATCGCGGTCGTCGACCAAAGCGAAAATGCTGCGGCTTACAGAAATGCGGGGAGAGCGCGCGTGACCCGCTTCCTTCCATGCCGCGCGAAAGGCACGAATCTGCGCGGCTTGCTGGATGTGGAGCGGCTCGCCAGTCTCGTCGAATTTGAGGGTTGAGGTCTGGAGGTTCATTCCCAGCCTGGCAGCCCATGCAGCTGTCGCATTCGAAGCAGATCCCCACCAGATCCGATCATGCAATCCTTCGGAGTAGGGCTCAAGGCGCAGAAGCCCTGGCGGATTGGGGAACATCGGCCGCGGGTTAGGCCGCGCGAAGCCTTTCCCACGCGACAGCTCGAGAAATTCCTCGGCATGTCGCCGGCCCATTTCAGCATCGTCTTCGCCTTCATTGGGGCGGTAGCCAAAATATCGCCAACCGTCGATAACCTGCTCGGGAGAGCCGCGGCTTATTCCCAACTGCAGGCGCCCGCCGGCGATCAGATCAGCAGCTCCGGCGTCCTCGGCCATGTAGTGCGGATTCTCGTACCGCATGTCGATCACTGCGGTGCCAATCTCAATCTTTTGCGTTCTAGCACCGACCGCCGCGAGCAGTGGAAAAGGTGACGCCAGTTGCTGCGCGAAGTGATGAACACGGAAATAGGCTCCGTCCATTCCCAGGCGTTCGGCCTCCACGGCAAGGTCAATCGACTGCAGGAGCGCGTCAGCCGCCGACTGCGCTCGCGACTGCGGTGAAGGTGTCCAGTGACCGAAAGAAAGAAACCCAATTTTCTTCATGGAATCCAACTCTCCAATACGGGTTGCGAGCTATAGCCATTTCCAGGTTGACCTCGCACCCTTACGGCTTTGCTTTTCTTGACACGAAGCCAATTATTCCTGCGCCGCAGGCGTTGCGGCTAGAACGTCTTTGAAGCTTGCGCGATATTGCAGGAAGACCAGGACCCAGAGAACAGAGGCTGCCAGCGCCGGAGCAATGGTGGCCGGCACAAGCGTCAAGTGAAACGCGAGGATGTTGTATAGCTCTGCTGCAAGCACTGTAAGCGCTAGCGGCACAAAGAAGCCCGAAAGCAAAAGTAGCCCGCCGATCAGTTGAACCGCGAAGAAGAACGCGGCAAAATGTGATGCACTGACTGCGACGAGGAACTGGAGGGCAAGCGGATTCGTCGGCGGTGCCTGATGGATGAAGTTGAGAAATCCGTTCAGGCCAAAGACCGTAAACAGCAGTCCCAGCAAATAGCGCGCAATGATGGAAGTCGTCTTCATATTCCGTCTCCTTTAGATTGTCTGTGCGTGCGATTGCACGACTTGAAGGTGGGGGGCGAGAAACGTATCGCGATCCAGCCCTTGATTCAGCGCGGCGGTACCGCCTGCGGTGAGGAAAGTCGTATCTGTGACACCGAGGAAGCCAAAGACCGACCGCAAATAGGGCTCGACAAAGTTGAATGAGGACATCCGCGTCTGCGCATCATAGATTCCGCCCGTCGCGATGATGAAGGTCGCCTTCTTGCCCGTCAGAAGTCCCTTCGGGGCCCCGGATCCGTAAGAAAATGTCCTGCCCACGCGCGCGATCTGGTCGATCCAGAGTTTGAGCACCGAAGGCACACCGAAGTTATGCATCGGCACCCCGACGACGTACTCATCCGCCTGTTCAAGTTCGGCGAGCAGCATGTCTGAAACTGCCAGCAGTTCCTTCTGTTGCTGGGTGCGCGCCTCCTCCGGCGTATACGCAGCGCTCACCCACTCGGCGGCGATGGGTGAAATCACGGTTGCATTCAGGTCGCGGTCGATGACCGTTCCATCCAGATGCGAAGACTTCCATTGAGCAACGAACGCACCGGTAAGTTGACGCGAGACCGATCGCCCATAGAGCGGGCTGGAGTCGATGTGGAGAAGTATGGACATGGTCACAGAAGCCCTCAATACGACAACTGATGTTTAATAGACATATGTTGATTCAATAAATCGACAGATGTCGTGTAAGCATCTATTGACGAAGGAGCGTAATCTGGAATCGGGATGGTTCAGACACTCCAACCCGGACCCGCGGCGGAAGCTACCGATCCCCGCATCGTGCGCAGCCGTCAGATGTTAATGGAGGCATTGCTCAGATTATTGAATCGTAAGGAGTTCGCCGACATCTCTGTGCAGGAGATCGCTGATGAAGCGACCCTTAACCGGGCGACTTTTTATCTTCATTACGCTGACAAGAACGCCCTCCTTCAGGCCATGACTGCTGCCCGCTTCCGTGGGTTGATCGCCCGACGCGGCCTTTCCTTCACAGATTGTGATGGCGCTTTACGAGCGATTGCTCTCGGCGTTTGTGATTATCTGGCCGAGACTACCGGCTGCCCCAGCCAACTGACAAAGATGCCTCTCGAAGGCTCCATTATTCCGGTGGTGGAGGGTATGTTCCTCGAAGGCGCTGTACATCATCCGCCGCAACCGGGTGTCGATCACGCGCTGCTTGGAACCACCGCCGCCTGGGCGATATTCGGGGCCGCGCGGCGATGGCTGCAAACGCCGAATCGCATTCCCGCTGAGCTGATGGCGGCGAAGATCGAGGCCATGGTGAAGCCGATCTTTATTACCGCTTCTGTTTAGGTCGTTCGCGAATATCTCGCGATCTCTTTGGAAACATCTACATGACGTGCGCCACTGAAAAAATAGCCCGCGGGAGATCGCTGGACCGAACCTCAAGCGGCGAGGCCTAACATTCTGGATTGTTGGATTGTTGTGACTTTGCCGTAGTACATGCGCGCGAGTTTTGCGACACTGCGGTGCTACGATTCGCATGTGCGGTTTATTGAGGATGACAAGCTGCCCATTGATGTGGTCCGCAAGGAATACTCAGAATCACGTCATGCACTCTGTTGCCTGAACTGCGGCCTTGAATCTGAGTTCGCACCTCATCTGCCGGACTCCGTTGGCAAACCGCTTTACGTTCTGATGGTGCACGATTGCCCCAGCTCAGAAACCGCCGATTGATGTCTTGGATCAGAGGCGTCCGTTTGTTTGCTCAGGTGGATCTGGACGCTGTTTTGGGGTTTGGACCACTAGGCGAGCGGGATCGCGTGGATTAAGGCGTTGGTATTCCGTTGGCGGTGCGCGGGTGATGGAAGATTTAGCCGGCGATACCGGGTGGCGCCGGGCGTGGAGTGGGCGCTAGACTCGTGAATGATGCCGCACCGCCGCTGGAATGAGAGCTCCGCCTCGGGGGAACTTCCGTGGGACACCGGGGAACCGGAACCGCTGCTGGTCGAGTTCGTCGCCGCGGGGCGCGTTCGGCCAACACAGACGCTGGAGATTGGCGCGGGGACTGGGACGAATGCTCTTTGGCTTGCAGAGCGCGGCTCTGACGTCCTGGGAATCGATGTCGCTCCGCTCGCGGTGGAACGTGCCACGGCGAAGCTGAATGGTCGCGCCTTACGTTGCCGCTTCGCGACGCGTGACTTTCTCGCTGCTGATTTTCCTGACGGTCCGTTCGATTTCGTCTTCGACCGCGGCTGCTTCCATATCTTTGATGAGCCGGAGGAGCGGGCGCGTTTTGCAGTACAGGTGGCGGCGATGTTCACCCTCGGTAGGGTGGCACCGCGTATACGATATTGAATTCGGCCCGGAATTCTGGCTCGACGCAAGATCGCCGAGTCGTTCATCGAGCCCAAGCTGAGTAAGGCGTGCACCCTGAGCGTCGGACTCGAGAATTTCTGGCGGGAGCGACGGGACTCGAACCTGCGGCCTCCTGCGTGACAGGCAGGCGTCCTAACCAACTGAAGTACGCCCCCGCATAACCGGTCCCTACCGTTACCGGTCGTTCCTTTCTGCGCCCTTGGATTCCCCAAACTACCGGAGAATGCCGCCGTGACAAAAGTGCTTTTGATCGCAACTCATTGAAAATATTAGCCAAATAGCACTCTAAGTCGCTGAAGAAATCGGTAGACAAGGCTTCAGCACCCTTGCCAGCACCCTGGGCGACCTCTGCTTTCTGGTTACAGACCTCTGCCGCTTCGACAGCGATTATCGGAAATTTCGAGCCAATTCCCCGCAGAAAACAACTATGCCCCCCCTTATGGAGGCCGAATTTCGAGCCTCGGGAAAGCAGGGGTGTCGTGCCCCTGCACCTGAATGTCCAACCGCGGCCTATCGGCCGCAGAAAGTCAGGCGGCATGCCAAACACTAACGTCGATGTCCTGTATGTGTGGGACGGCTCTGTCCGTTCCGAAATCTTAACCCTTCCCCTTCGCCATGCAGAAAATGCGTTTGCATGGCTTCAGGCTCACTTTCCTGAAGTCGAGGTACTGGATACTCGCAAGTCCTTGCTCCAGTGAATAGCTCAGAGCTGAGATAACCACTCAGTTGATACGTAGACGGCTATCCTGTTTGGAGGCCCCGACAACTGCACGCGCGGCGGGCGCCTCCATCCAAAGCAGTCCACGAGCCGGGATGATGCGAAGTGGAAGGCCGAGCAGGAGAAACAGCGCAAGGAATAGGCGATTGCCAACACGGTTGGTCTTCGTGTTCTAAACACTATCGGCTCTGCTGTCCCTGTGCGTCTAATGAAGCGCGACTTGCTGTCAGTGATCGAACGGCTCTTGTTCCTGATGGATGAGAACCGCGTTGAGATGCTCGCTCGGCAGCACGGTTTCCGGCAGAAGTGCGACGATGGCGGTGTCAAGAAAACGTTCGCCGCCTACGTTCGCCGGGCGGATGAAGGGACGCTCTAGCGGTTGGTGGTCGAGGCCAGCATCTTGCTGGCAGCCTCGCGCGGAAACCCAACGGTCATCCTCAAAGAAGCAGCCGACCTACTTGGGACGTTGATCTTTGACACTTCCGACGAAATGTCTTCCTGGTCAATGGTTCAACTCGGACTGGATTCTTTCCTTCTTCGTCTCACTTGACGATCAGATTGCGCGAATCAGCCGCATGAAGGCGTCAATCTTCTTCGTAATTCGCGCGCGCTCGGGACCGAGGTTCTGCTCCAGGCAAATTCCGCTAAAGAACGTGACGATCAAGCCAGCGAGGGAATCATTATCGTCACGAGATCCACGCGCTGCAGCTAGATTGTCGATGACCAGCTGATGCGCTTTCATTGCGCTCGCGACCATGATCTGGCGGGCTTTGGGGGGGAGGTCTGCGAACTCGCGCATAGAGTTCACTGAAAAACAGCCCTTCTGTCCCCAACTCCCATAGCAGACCTTTAGAAAGCTCTCAACGTTGGTCCATCCCAAAGGCTGCTTCGTCAGGTGTCCACGTGCCATCAGGACCTCGAAATACCTACGCATACTCTCCACGAACAGGTCTTCTTTGTCCTTGAATTCGGTATATAAGCCCGATTTGCGAACACCTGTGGCCCGTTCAAGGTCCTGAAGGCTCGTCTCGGCGAAGCCATGCTTCCAAAAGACAGAGATAGCTTTATCGAGGACGTCCTCTCGGGTGAACAGTTTTCGTCGTCCCATTGCAACATTATCGGTCAGTTCACTTGAGGACTTGCAAATAAAGTACCAAATGGTCCACTATTTCAGAGAATGAACTTGTCCCTGGAGGGACCCGTGCCCCCGAGCCGTAAACAGCAGGTCGTCGATCTCTTGAAGTCGCTTGAGACCAAAAATCCAGGCCCGTTCGCGTATGTCAACCCGAACAAGTACATCCAGCACAACCTAAAGGTGGGACCTGGCCCTGAAGGTGTAGCCGCCCTCATTCAGAACATGCCGCCCGATGCATCAGTCAACACCATCCGTGTCTTTGAAGACGGCGATTATGTCTTCGCTCACACTGAATACAACTTTTTCGGGCCACGCATCGGCTTCGACATCTTTCGCTTCGAAGATGGTCTGATCGTCGAGCATTGGGACAATTTGCAGGAGACCGCGACCGAACGCAGCCCCAGTGGCCACACGATGATCGACGGCCCCACTGCGCTGTCTGATCTCGACCAGACACAGGCGAACAAGGCACTCATGCAACGCTACATGGACGACCTTCTCGCAGGCCGTCGCGAGACCTTTCCAAGCTACTTCAACGGAATCGCATACATTCAGCACAATCCATGGGTCGCCGACACTATCCCGGGACTGATTGCGGGTTTACAGGCTCTTGCCGCCAAGGGGCAGGCAGTTGTCTACAAGCGCGTGCAGATGGTACTTGGTGAAGGTAATTTCGTCTTGGTCGTTGCCGAGGCTACATTTGGTGGCGTGCCCACCGCCACCTACGATCTATTCCGCATTGAAAGCGGCAAGATCGCCGAACACTGGGACACGCTCCAATCGATTCCACCTCGCGATCAATGGAAGAATAACAACGGCAAATTCTAGTTCGGTGAGAGGCAGGACGTATGCTTCAAGGCATGTTTGGGCAAAGATTGGCGGAGCATTTCTCTTTGCGGGAATCTTCCTCGATCGTGCTTGGGCCAAAGGGAAGGTCTCTGGTGGCGCTGACACGTATGCGCATGCCGAACGGTTTTCCTGGGCCTACCCCCCATATCGCGCCAGAAAGGGCTTTTTCGGTATCGGTACACCTGCGTCGTCCGGACAGTATCAAGGGGTGGGGAACGTGGCTCGATGGTCGCTTTCATCGCGTCACCGAATGGGATGCTGGCGGGATTCAGATATTCGACATGGAGTCGGAGCCGGTCGCTCTGCGGACTTCTGGCGTTGATTCGGTGCACGTCTACATTCCGCGGCTCGTTCTCGATCGATTCAGTGACGAGAATGGGCAGACGCGGATTCGGGATTTGCACTGTACTGCAGGGGCCAGAGATGACGTGATCCTTCATTGGGCTCGAATGATGCTGCCGTTCTTAGATCGGCCGCTTCAGCTCCCACGTTTGATGATCGACGAACTGATCATGTTGTTCAGCACACATCTGGCTCAAACATATCAAGGCCGGAGCAATCCCCCGGAGGTAGTCACTGGAGGCTTGGCGGTCTGGCAACAAGATCGTGCGATCGAACTGCTGAGTGAACACTTGGACGGTGATATTGCTCTTGCTGATTTGGCGACGGAATGCAAGCTATCGCCAGGCCGCTTCATGCGCGCTTTCAAGAAGTCCTTTGGAGTTCCCGTTCGTCGCTACTTGCTGCAGAGGAGGGTTCAGGCCGCGAAGTCGCTGTTGCTGTACACCGACAAATCTTTGCTTAGGGTCGCATTGGAAATAGGGTTCACTGACCAACCCGCCTTCAACAGGAGTTTTCGCGAGATCGTTGGAACTTCGCCAGGACACTGGCGAAGAGCCAATGCGCCGGTGCCGAAGGGATTCAAGTGGTCTGCCGACGATTGAAGTGGGAGCAGGTTACGCAGCGTAAGACAAGAAATTCGATGTTTCCGAGCGGCTCTCGTTCTGGGTCGGTCAGAACAGGAATCGATAAAATGCGACATTTTCGATCAAGACACGCTGAAACTCAGGCAAAACAATGGTGTATGTAGAGTTAGCCACAACAGCGTTCTTCGTGTGGCGCCCTCACGCTGGTACCTGCCACATTTGTGATGAGTTTCTCGGAACGCAGCTTCCAGCCTGACGACCAATCGCCCCGAAGGGAATGGCGGACCGAGTGCAGGTACGCAGCGAGGATTCGGGACGGCGCGTAAACGAGTTGATGTACTCGAACGCCGATCTCCGCACGACGGTCAACATCGTTCCCGCGTTGGCGTCAGAAGCTAACCTTTGGCAGGTCATCGACACGCTTCCCACTTTGATTTGGTGTACTCGACCTGACGGTTCTACGGAATTCCTGAACAAGCGCTGGCATGATTACACAGGTTGTTCTCCGGAGGAGTCGCGTGTTCATGGATGGCAACCTACCGTTCATCCGGAGGATCTGCCCCGCGTCGTAGCCAAAGGGCAAGAGTTGTTGGCATCGGGACAGCCAGGCGAAGTTGAAGCACGGATTCGCCGCCATGATGGGGTATTTCGCTGGTTTCTCATGCGGGTTGAGCCCCTGCGGGATGAATCTGGCAAGATCGTCAGCTGGTACGGAACTCAGACGGACATCGACGACCTTAAGCAGACTGAAGAGAAGTTGCGAGAAGAGGATCGCGAACTGCGACGGATCACCGACGCCATTCCGCAGACAATTGTCGTCGTAGACCTGAGCGGGACCCCTATCTATGCAAACCAGGCGATGCTCGACTATACGGGACTGTCGGTCGAAGATATTATCACGTCTGGCTTCCGTGAACGATTCGCTCATCCAGAAGGTCTCGAAAAGCTCAAAGAACAAAGGGCGGCTGGTATCTCGCGCGGACTTCCGTTCGAACTAGAACACCGAGTACGGCGGAAACCCTGGACAATTGGGACCCGGCCGTAACCGATCCGCTCGCCCTGGGACGCGAGGTAATTCTATTTGAGAGTGCGGGCCTGGGCCGCTCAACTGGCTAGGTCCCGGAAAACATGGCAGGAATGGCGGCACACGCCCTCGCATTCGTCGATGCACTTGGCCTAAAGCGCCTGGATATCCTCGGCTACTCCCTCGGGGGAATGGTGGCGCAGCAGGTGGCGCTGGAGCGTCCCTCGCTCGTCCACAAAATGTTGCTTGTCGCCACCGCTCCGGAGGGAGGCGAGGACATTATGCACATGGATAAACCGGAACTCAGGAAGATTACGGAAGATCCGAAAATGCCTGGGCTGGAGAAACTGGTGAAACTCTTTTTCGCACCAAGCGAGTCCAGTCAGGCGGCAGGAGAGGCCTTCGCAGCCCGGCTCGCAGAGAGAAAGCAAGATGGCGAGCCTCTGGCCGGCCAAGATGTCGCAATCGCTCAGATAACGGCCTTTCGGGCCTGGGAAAAGTACAGTGGCGAGCGCTTCGCCAAGCTCGGCAAGATCACACAGCCGTGCCTGGTCGTCAACGGCGTCTTCGACAATATGATTCCAGTCCGCAATTCCTACATGCTGAGCGAGCATCTCCCAAGCGCCATCCTGTTGACCTACCCCGACGCTGGGCATGGATCGTTGTTCCAGTTTCACAAGTCATTCGTTCGGCAAGCTTCGCTGTTTCTCGATTCAGAAGGCATCAGCTGAAGGCTTCGGTAGCATTGGTAATCCTAAGCTGCATCCGCTTTGGGATTTAGAAGTGGCACAGTTTGTTGCAGCTGGAAGAGTGCGCTTAGGAGTCAGGAGCCCATGGTTCTGAAGATCGAACGGATCCAGGATTCACGCAAAGTTCGACTTCGGCTGAGCGGAGAGTTTCGATCTCACCATCTCGATCAGGTAAAGGCCGAGATCAGCCGTGGAGAGCCGGTCGCACTGGATTTGGAGGAGGTCGATCTCGTGGACATCGAAGCCATTCGGTTCCTCAATGCCCGCGAGGACGAGGGTATCTCGGTGTTGCATTGCTCGCCTTATATCCGGGAGTGGATGTCTAGGGAGCGGCAAGAAGAGAAAGCTCGAACGGATTGGCGGTG
>JBAUBR010000065.1:0-7539 GCA_049676965.1 Occallatibacter sp. | reverse complement strand
TGTTTACGCTTCGCCTCACCCCTCACGGAGCGCGGCGCAAAACTTGGGGCCGAGTGGTTCGCTAGACCTTTCTCGTAAGGCTCTTTCATCCTCTCCTTCATGCCGGTTTATCCCGGCGCACACACTGTCCGACTTTCGAGTACCTATCTTGGCAAGAGCCCCTGAGACGAGGGCGATGAATCTGCTGTACCGATTTTGCAGCAGACAATGACATCCTCTCTCGTCCGCCAAGAAAGCTCAGCCGAAACAGCCCGATGGGCCAAACGGCTGCCAATCTGTCGGCGGCGCTCGCCGCCTCAAGAGCTGCGTACTTTGGAGGCCAGGAGTAAACGAATAGGCGAAGTCTAGATGGGCCGTATAAAATCCATTGACCATGAAAGAGAATCTGCTGCTATCGGCTTTTGCTCTCGATTTTGCGGCTAAGCCTCGACCTGAAGTTCTCCATCATTACACTTCCGCTGAGGCACTGCTCTCAATCGTGAGCTCCGGCACGATTCGCGCAACCCACATTGATTATCTTAACGACTCGTCTGAGGTCGAGTGGATGTGGAGGGCCGTCAATTCGCAGTTGGAACATATGAAGCTTTCAGAAGACAGACAAAGGTCCGAGTACGCGGCACAGATCTTGGAGAAGATAGCGGAGCGACGGAGGCTCAACGAGTTTGTCGCGTCGTTCTCCGAGAATGGCGATGATCTAAGTCAATGGCGCGCATACTGTCCGAGTGGATTGGGGTATAGCATCGGTTTCGAATCTGCCGCACTTAGCACCCAGTGGGTTTCGGATCCAAATGGGGGCAATCCAGCATTCGTCGGCGGCTCCCTGAGGAAGATTCGCTATCTAGGAGATGAAGAAGCTAGCTCACTAACCGAAGAACTCGACGATGCCATGAAGTTCTCGCCTTCAATCAAAGAAGGTTTTCACGGTCCCGTCTCCAAGGAGGACGTATTCGTGGCCATCATTGGAAATGTGGCTCCATCGATCAAGCATCCCGCGTTCATGGGAGAGAGTGAATGGCGATTGATATTGACGAAACCGCATAAGGAAATGCCCTTTCAGCGTTTTCGACCAGGCAAATCCGCCATCGTCCCGTATGTGGAGGCAATTCTGAATCGCGATCTTGAATTCAATATGCCGGTAGGCTACATGATCAGCAGGGTAATCATCGGCCCGACTCCGAACCCAGACCTTTCGATCAGAGCCCTTGAGTCGCTGTTCAAATCGGTCGGACAATTTGGGGTGCAGATCGAACCTTCGGGAGTGCCGTATCGGAATTGGTAGCCGCCGTTGCTACGCAGCGAAGAACCGCAGTCACCGTGATCGCACCGTAGCGCAACAGTGGTAAACGACCGGAGAGATCCGTACCGCTTCACTCGCCCCACTCATCACTGCCGTTAGCCGTCCGCAGCCGCGACCAGGCGAACACTACCAGGCGAGCAAGATTAGCGGCCAAGAGTGTTAAAGGGGCATGGAAGAGAGATAAGATACTGCCATGGAGAGCTCGCATAGCGCCGAAATGCCGCTGGTCTTCGATTGCAGCAGGCTGGTTCTGCCTGCTCTTTCGATTCCTGGGTATCCTCGCGTTGTCGAGAATCTCGCCTACTACGGATCGCTGGCGGCGAAGCCGCTGCCTCGCTACTGGAATAGCCTCGGCTCCGACCTGGAGGAGTTGCAAACCGCTCAGAGCTCCCTCTACTCGTGGGAACACATGCTCCGGACGTGGCGGCCTGCGGAGATCGAATCCAAGCCTGCCCCGTCCCTGCCCAATATCTCGATTTGCGGACTCGAGTTCACCGCAGACGAACTTGCATCCTATATAGGTGTCTCCGACCTTCCTCGCGACAACGCCAGGCCATCGCTTCCGATCGTCGGCGGGAATTTCACGCAAGAGAATATTTCCGCCCTTCCGTTCGAGCAAATTGTCGAATTCTTTGCCGCGTACGCAAGCAAAGAGAGCCCGAGCGTCGAATCGAATCGGCTCCTTTGCTGGGTGCTGAACGGCGCCGAGCTGCGCAGTCTGCTGCAGAGGATCACGAAGAAGATTCAGCAGATCAAGCAGATTCTCTACCGGCTTTTTAAGACTTTTTGCGGTCAGAGCTGGTCCCGCCGTTCGTGGTTCCTGCTCCACGGCAGCCATCCTCCGAAACTCGGCCCCTGGCTTTTTCAGTGCCTAGTGGTCGAGTGCGCCGTTCCGTAATTTCGACGTCTGCTGCGCACTCCTGGACAACGACCCACCGTCCATGGAGGACTCAATGAAAATCAACGGTTCACCTGCGCCGAATGCGGCGGCAGGATGGATTTATGTGCATAGTGCAGCCAGGCGAGTCGGCTGCTCCAGGAGAACTGTCCGCAGATGGATTGAAGAGGGAAGACTGCGCGCCTACCGTCCGGGCCGTCGCTGCTGGATGCTCCTAAGCAGCGATGTTGAAGACGCCCGGATACGCTGGGAGGCGGTATGGTAGAGCTCCAGTTTCCGATCAAATTTTCCAACTTGTGGCTGATCGGAGGCCGACTCCATCTCCTCGATGTACTCGTTCTTGGGGGGCGCACATGGGCCCCGGTTCCCGCCTTCAGTCACCTGTGTTGGTTCTCCACAACAAAATCGAGGTCCTCTATTGACTTTCTAAGGCTTTGCCTTAAACTGCTAATAAGCAGTCAGTTAAGCCACCAGCAGGTGGCTGGAAGGAGGACTTATGGGAGAAGAGTCCTTTGGAGCACTCGTAAGAGAGAGCCGAAGAAGGCTGAACAAGTCCCTGCAGGAAGTGGCCGACGCATTGGGCGTCACACCGGTCTACGTTTCCGAAGTGGAGCGAAGAAAGCGGCCACCATTCACCGTCGAGCGGCTGCCGGCACTGGCTCGCGTACTTGGATTGAACCTCAAGGACCTGATCGTAGCCGCATGGACGGAGAAAAAGATGATCGAGCTGGACCCCGCGGCAGCCAGCGATAAGCAGATGCAGGCGCTGGTGGCCCTGGCAAGAGGCGGACTTTCAGAAACTCAGCTCGAGGAAATACTGAAAATCGCGAACAAGCCGCAACTGGAAATCTTCTGAGCGAAGGAGAACGCATGGATCGACCTCTCACTGGTATTCGCGCCGACGAGAAACACAGCTACAGCTCGATCGAGCGACTCGCTGTGGGGCTGCGGGAGATGCTTTCGCTGGGCTCCATGGATCGCTTCGATGCACTGAAGTTTTTTGATGAAATCGTCCCCGATATGACGATCGAGTGCCGAGCCGGAACGATCCATCTGTGCGAGGCGGTCGAGAATTGCCTGCAGGAAGGGCATACAAAGTGGGATCGGGATGCCAATCTCCTCGAAATTGGGTTGTCCGGAAAAACCTACGCGCAGCTACAGGAAGGCCACCCGCGCGCGCGGTACACCGTAGTCCACGAGGCCGGTCATGCCTGCCTCCACACGGATCAGATCATTCGCCTGGGAGGGATGGATGTCAGCTCTCAAGTCGCTCTCCATCGCGAACGAACTCCTCACGATGCCTGCCAGGACACGGAGTGGCAGGCGAATGCATTCGGAAGCGCAGTCTTGATGCCGGCCGAAGGGGTCGAAAGGCTTTTCAGCAGACTGGGAAGAATCAGCGCGCACGCTCTGTCCGAGACGTTCGGCGTCTCGCTGGAGTCGGCAACGTATCGGATCGGAACCTATGAAAGGTCGCTTGGACGTTAAATGATGAAGCCGGTTGCGGCGGCAACCGCAACCGGCTGGTGGCGAACTTCCGCCCGCTACCCGTTTTTGCCGGATAACACCCACCCCGATTATGTCGTACATGATCGGGGGTCGGCAAGAACCATCTCGAATAGGCGGATCGCTCACGGCACTTCACGGAGAAACCACCTATGTCGAGGTATAGGGTTTCGTGCACCCAGAAGCACGAAAAGCATGAACACATCATCAGCCTTGGGTGCTACGGGCCGGGCAACAGCATCCACACCTTCAGCGAAGCAGAAGCCATCGACCGCGTCGAGAACCGCGGCGACTCGTTTTACGCCGAGCGGCCCGACGGCCACGTGGCCGAAATCATCGTGGTGAGGCGTCAGGGGGAAAAATACCTCAAGACCGAGCCAGATGGCGAACGGCCCAACAACTTGGACTGGCTCCCCGACTGCCCGCCCAAAACCCATAAGGTCATCACGCCTGCCAGGACGGTCGTCGCCGCAGCATCTCACGGAACCGACCCTGGGTGGCTCTGAAATGGCCGCCACGCCTGCTCCGCAATGGTTCTCGGCGACTACACACAGTTCGCGCCCTGCGACATCCCGCCTCGATCGGGCGCAGCGCAGGCGTGGCGCGGATTCATCCGCCCATTCTCGAGCGATGAAGAAGCGCGGGACATCTTGCGAGCATTCGAACAGAATCGCGCACTGGAGGTCTCCGCGGGCCGACTCTCTGCGCAGTGCGCGGACCTGCCCAAACATCCGTTTGAGGACTATCTCACCCAGATGTCCTTGCCATGCACGATCCTGGTTTTGGAGTTCGAAGATTCAGCACACCCGCGAGCCTTCCTGATCGATCCGCCCATGGTGTCTCGCCTCAGCCGCTGCGCGCATCTGAGAATCGACAAGTCGGTCATGATCGAGGGCCGTTTGTTTCCCGCACTGTGTGTCTACTCCGGCAATCTGTTTCGCTTCGAAGAGGGCCAAAGCAAACTCGTGCAATTCCTCGATCAGACGACGACCTATGTGGGGAAATATCTGATCTGGCTTCGAACGCGCATGCTATTCCGAGACCAGGGCAACGACCAGCGCGCGTTTGTTTTCCGCAGGAAACCGCAAGAGCCGGTCACAGAGATCGACTTGCTCTTCGCACCCGATGTGTATTGGGACGGCTACTGGTCAGGAGCGACGGCACCCTCCGGACCAGCGGCCCATCTGGCAACGATCAAACGCAACGATGAGTGCTGGTGCTGGAGCGGAAAGCGATACCAGGATTGCTGCCGGCCAAAGGATCTCGCGCGAATGAGATCGTCTGCGAACTAGCAAATTGCGATTGATTAATGGATAGCTTCCGGCAGCCATCGCCTCGCTGGAACGTGCCCCTCCCAGGAGCCTAAAATTCAATCGATGCCGATGGGCCCGTTCCTGATTTTCGACAAGTCCTCGCTTGAAAGTCTCAACCTCGACGAGGCCGTGATGCTCGACAACTTTTACATGTCGAACATCACCCCGCTGTTTTTTGTCGAGTGCCTGGCGGATCTCGAAAAAGCGATTCGCAGCAGGAGCACGCCGGAGCAACTGGTTGGGTCGCTGGCGACGCGGACGCCTGAGTCGCAGTCGTACCCCAATCTGCACCATGCGACCATCCTCCGGGCCGAGCTGGCAGGCCGCTTTGATCTGAAATCGGTGCATGGCCGGGTC
Source organism: Occallatibacter sp. (assembly GCA_049676965.1). GTDB lineage: Bacteria > Acidobacteriota > Terriglobia > Terriglobales > Acidobacteriaceae > Telmatobacter. The sequence continues at coordinate 2,168 of JBAUBR010000065.1, read as the reverse complement.
GTACTCGCGGGGGGCCGAAAGGTTCAGTTGGGGGACAAGAAGGGAATTGTCTTTGAGCCGAGTCCTGAAGAGGAAGCGCTAAGCCGCTGGGGTAAGCGAGAATTCCTGGACCTCGAGCGGCAAACCGCCAAGCAATGGCGCCAGGCGCTCAACGCGGTCGATTTGGACGCGATGGCCAAGCAGTTGCTCAGCGAGCTCGGTCATTGGAAGAAGCCAAAATCCCTGGCCGATGCCAGACAGATGGCCGATACCATCATTGACAATATGGACCCGGAATGGCTGATCCGCTTCGGGCTCGATCTCTTGGGGGCGCCGGAGACGGTCGAATACGTTGTCGACAAGTGGATCGAAAAGCGCAGACCGCCGATCCGCGAACATCTGCCTTACTTTGTCTTCATGCTCACCATCAACCTTTTCTTTTGTCTGGTGCTGCCAACGCAACTGCTTCGCAACGTGAAGCCCAGTCACCATGTCGATCTAGCCTATCTTTATTACTTGCCGTTTTGCTCGGTGTTTACTTCCAAGGACAACTTCCACGCCCAGACGGTACCGCTGTTCCTTGGTCCGGAACAGACCTTCGTCAACGGGAATGAACTCAAGGAGGACCTCGCGAAATTGGTGGCTCATTATGAATTGCTCCCTGAAGAGGTTCTGAAAACCGGCCTGATCCATTTCGCGGAGCATCCGCCCGAGGACGCTGCGGCCTTTTTAACCACCCGTCTGTGGGACAGACATCTTCCGCGTTGGCGCGAAATCGCAGCGACCCCAAAGGCTCCCCTCGATCCTGAGGAAGAAAAGCGGCTCGTTGCAGAAATCAATCGCCAGACGGATTCGCCCGAGCTTGAACCGCATGACGAAGAAGACATTGACAAGATGGACTACGCGACCGTCCGCCGAATGGTGCACCCTAAAAAGGGGCGCTGGCTTCGTTTTTCGGAAGAGCAAATCAAACGAATGATGGAGCACGAGAAAGAAAAGGCCGCGGACGGCAATCTGCGGGGTGGGGCGCTGGGGCAACATCATCCCCGCTCGTCTGGCGGGCCTGAATGTTAACTAATATGTAATCTCTCCATTGTCTCTCCATTGCCGGTCATACGACCGGAGCGCACCAAGATCAAATCGGGATCTTACAATTTCGGTTCAACGAACAACGTGGAAAGTGCGTTTCCAGCGCGTGTCTGGGAAGAAATGCACCAGAACGTGGCCGATCCACGCGAGCTTGTGACCGAATCCTGTTTGTTCAAGTTGTCCCTCCGCGGCCTTGAACGACCAATAGTTGAACAGCGGACGGCCAAGTATGTTGGCGCGCGGCACGAAGCCCCAGTAGCGCGAGTCTAGGCTGTTGTGCCGGTTGTCGCCCATCATGAAATACATGTCGGGTGGAACCACCAGGTCGCCGTCCTGGATATAACTCGAGAAGTTCACGGCCCACGACTCTGTTGCCCCGGGCACCCCGGCTGGAGGTACTGCGGGGAAATCGTCGAGAAACTCGTTGAAGTTATCCGTCGTCGTCGGTTGCGCAAATCCAACAGGCTGCGCGACGCCATTCACAATCACAATGCCGTTGCGTAGATGGATATGATCTCCGGGCACGCCAATCAATCTCTTCACCAGGGGAGTGTACTGCGGCGTCCCATCGGCGTCAGTCGCATCAATACCGGGTTGATAAACGGGCTTGTTGAAGACCACTATATCGCCGCGTTTCGGCTCGCGATATCTTATCAGCGGCATCCACCAAGCAGGCGGCATTAGCGTGATCCGGTCGACCACCAGGTGATCACCTATAAGCAGAGTGTTCTTCATCGAGCCTGACGGAATGACGTAGTTCTGAGCTAAGAAGGTCAGAATGAACAGACCCACTACTAGAACTGAGCAGATGCTGGCCAGCGCCTCGAAAGGAGTCTCTTCCCGATTGATGTTGGCGGAAGCTTCGGGCTTCGTTGAAACAGGAGATCTCTTCCTCGCTGAACTCATCCAAAGGCTCCTCATCAGGAAGGCTGGCGAGCCCCAGGGCGTTCGCAGCGGTCACTTCAAAAGCGATGAGATGGGTATTTACTTGACTCCCGTAACCACAACCTGTAGTGTTTTTGGCCGTGGAAGATTATCCGCGGAACCTGCTGGAGTTGGAGACGCGCTTTTCGACCGAGGCGGCATGCCGGGAATACCTG
>JBAUBR010000064.1:0-13496 GCA_049676965.1 Occallatibacter sp. | reverse complement strand
TGCTGCGGGTAAACACACACTGTCCGTCACATTCAACCCAACCAACACCCGGAACTACCTGCGAGCGAAGGCCTCGGTCACCATCACCGTCATCACTAAAGCCGCCGCCTCGCGCCCATCCCCGCCTCAACCGCCTCATGTTTCCGCGCCGCGCTGACTTGAAGCGGCCCGCGACATGAAAATGAGCCATCGACGGAGACCGCGCCACCGCAGTTTCCATCGATGGCTCGCTTTGAAGACCGCTTCAACAGCTCAGCGCTTCAGTGCATCTCGATCCGCCAGAAACCCATCCCCGCAAACCGCAGAATGCGCGCCTTGCCCTCAAACATCCGCCGGAACTCCGCAGTATCCGGCATCCACGGCTCTGCGCCCACTCGAAACAGCACACCGCCAATGCGTGTCAGCGGCTCGCCTTCCAGCAGAAGCCGATCCTTCGAGACGCGTATAAAGGCGCGGACCGAGTTTATTCTCCCAGATAGCAGCAAAGCCCTAGTTTGACTTCCACCGTGTGAATCTGCCCGCATTTGGTTTTTCAACGACTTACAAGACCGCGGGGACTGCCAAAGTACACGGAAGTCGTGCAAGACAGCAAGATTTGTGGGTTGGCTCGTGGGTTGAGAATTGGCCCCCAAATCAGTGCATCAATGATTGCGACTGATCGATTTTTCGATTGGATCGCGAGCCGCCGGCTTACGACCTTAATTCAGCGCAAAGGGTGTATCAGAAGACTAATATCCTGCGTGTCGGCCAGGCCACGGTCGATTTTGAGGGATACCGATGACGGGAAGAGAGAGAAGGGAGAAGTGTCGACGAAAATGGCGATGAGATGTTTCTACGAGGCAGGCTGGACAAGTAGGGCAGCACATCTCCCGGTTTTCCGACTCAAGCGATGTTTTCTCGGCGCAAAGGCTTATCGGGCCTCATCCTCTACCTCAGGATCGGTACAATTGTGTGGACCCTGGGTCGAAAAAGGAGATTCCGGCTAGAATGGTTCGAACCCCAAGAGGCACAATGATCTCCTCTGAGCGATCCCAGCGTGTTGCGTTGTTATGTGCGTTGGTTTTCACTTTAGCTGCTCGTGCCGTGGCCCAGCCGCCCCATTTCGTCGCGCCCGCATCCTGGGCAGCCAAGACCGAGCGCACCGTGAACGGCCCCGAGGCCGATCTGCTGGTTCGCACCGGCGACATCAACAATCTCGGCTTCGGCTGGCCCGAAGGCTTTGATCCTTTCTCCGGGAAATCGACGCCTGGCCACGGCTATCCCTGGGACCCGCGTCCGGGCGCACCGGATGGAACCGACCGCATTCTTATGGGTTCGGTCATCACCCAAAAAGATATGGATTCGCATTCGCACGATGGGTATTCGGGCTATGCGTGGGACCATCGCGCGTCGTCGATGCCGGTGCCGGTGACGCTGAACGTCGGCGCGCTTCCGCCTAAGGTCAACGCCGTGCTGGTGCAGATGTTTTTGGACGACTTCCAGGCGCCGGTGTGGGGCTCGCATTATCTCGTCACGCTCAATGGCACGCGCATCCCTTCGTTTGAGGCCGCGGTCAATTCGCTGCAACAGACCGGCCCCATTGGCAAGCTGGTCAGCCTGAAGCTGCTACCGGAGTATTGGCCGCTGCTGCGCTCGGGGACCGTGAAGATTCTTATCGACGACCCCACCACGCACGCGCCCGACGGCTACGCCATTGACTTCATCCGCATCCTGGTGAATCCCAAGCCCTTCAAATATCCTGTCGCGCTTACCTGTTCGGTGGTCGATGCCGATACGCGCAAGCCGATCGCCGCAGCCACCGTGGACGCCGCCGCCAGCACCACGGCCACCGATGCGCAGGGCCATTGTTCGCTCAAAAACCTGCCCGCCGGCCTCGTCACAACCTCGGCCATCGCGCCCGGCTATGACGAAGTTGTGCTTCCCGTCGATCTCGAAGCGGGTTCCACGGGCTCTGCGAACTTTGAGCTCCACAAGCACAAGGAAGGCGTCGCCGATCTTGAGAAATCCATTGGCCAGAGCGGCACCGCGGCCATCTACGGAGTGCATTTCGACACCGGCTCGGCGACGTTGCGACCCGACTCGACCGCTGCGCTCCAGAACGTGCTTGCGCTCATCGACAAGATGCCCAACTCCAAGTGGATCATCTCCGGACACACAGACAATCAGGGAAGCGCGGCGCTGAATCAGAAACTGTCGCAAGACCGCGCCGCTTCGGTGATTGCGTGGCTGGCCGCGCATGGGGTGGAACAAAAGCGCCTCTCGCCGCAAGGCTTCGGCGCATCACGTCCCGTGGCCGACAACGGCACCGAAGCCGGACGTGCGCTGAATCGACGCGTGGAGATGAGCCTGGTGAAATGAAGAGGATTATAGCCTGAAGTACGCGCCCATCATCGGCTCCGCCTTGTGCGTAAAGGCGCCGGTCGCGATGTAGAGCCTGGTCGGATTGGGCGCGCTCTAGGGATTTCCGTTCAACAGGGCCAAATCCCAATTCTCAATTCCCGGACCCTGGAAGAATCGCCGTTTGGCATCGCCGGGCGAACCCAACGGGGCAAACTGAAACAGAGACATATTGAACCAGGGCTTTCCGTAGAAATGAAGCTGCACCGTTGCCGAGAAGCCGACTTTTCGTCCAAGTGGAAAGTCCCCCACTAGAAATCGGTCAGCAGTCCCCGACTTGACAGCTACTAAGCCATCTTTGTAGTAAGATGTCTTAGTATGAAAAAAACAGACACCATGCAGGGTTCGCTCGACCTTCTCGTCCTCAAAGTCCTCTCCCGCCAGCCAAAGCTCCACGGCTATGCCATCATGACGGCTATCAAGCGCATCTCCGGCGACGTCCTCAACGCCGAGGTCGGCTCGCTTTACCCCGCCCTTCACCGCATGGAGGAGACCGGCTGGATCCGCGCCGAATGGGCCGCCAAAGACGCAGACCGCCGCACTCGCCTTTACCAGCTCACCGCAGCCGGCAAAAAACAGCTTGACGCCGAAGTCACCCGCTGGCGCATCGTTAGCTCCGCTATCAACCGCGTTCTGCAGGAGGCTTAAACATGTCGTTCTGGTCGCGCATTGCCTACGCATTCCGCAGCGATCGTCTCAACCACGAAATCGACGAGGAATTCGCCGCGCACATGGAAGAAGCCATCGCCGCCGGTGATGACCCCATCGAAGTGCGCCGGACCTTCGGTTCTCCGCTGCGCCTCCGCGAACAAAGCCGGGACGCCCGCATCGCCGGCTGGCTCGACGGTCTGCGTGCCGACCTCGTCTTCGGCTGGCGCCAGCTGCTGAAGCGGAAAGTCACCACCGCCGCCGCTATTCTTTCGCTTGCCCTCGCGATCGGGGCATGCACCTCCGCTTTCCGCCTCATCGACGCGCTCTTCCTTCGCCCCCTCCCTGTGGCGCACGCCGATCATCTTAACGTTCTCGCCCGCCTGGGTCCCGATAGCAACGGCGTGCCCCGCACCTTCGACGACTTCGCCTATCCCAACTTCGTCCGCATGCGCGCCGCCGCCCAAGGCCAGGCCGAACTCATCGCCGCCTCCTTCACCAGCCGCACCGACCTCACCTACGCCACCGACAATGAAATGGAAAAGGGTTACGTGCAGTACGTCTCCGGTTGGATGTTCCCGTCCTTCGAACTTCAGCCCACACTCGGCCGCCTCTTCACCGCCGACGATGACCGCACTCCCGGCGCCAGCCCCTACGCCGTCATCTCTTACAACTACTGGACCCGCCGTTTCTCGAACGACCCCAGCGTCATCGGCCGCACCGTCCACATCGGCAGCAATATATTTCAGATCATCGGCGTTGCTCCCAGGTCCTTCACCGGCACCGAGCCTGGCATCCTCACCGATATTTTTCTCCCCACCATGATGAATCCCGCCGTCACCCGCACCGACATCAGCTGGATCCGCGTCCTCGCCATCATCAACCCAGGTGTACCCCATGAGCCGCTACGCGCAAAACTCGACGCAGTTAGCCACAACTATGAGGCCGAGCGCATGAAGGCATTCGTCGGCATGTCGCAGCACAATATCGACCTTGCCCTCCAGCTGAAGGTGCTCATCGAGCCCGCGGCCTCCGGCGTCTCCAGCATGCAGGACAATTATCTCCGCGCTCTCGTCTGGCTCGGCGTCCTCGTCGTTCTCGTGCTCTTGATCGCCTGCGCCAACGTCGCCAACCTCATGACCGCCCAGGCCTCATCGCGCGCCCGCGAGATGGCCCTCCGCGTCTCCATCGGCGCCGGCCGCTGGCGCCTTGTGCAGCTTGTCCTCGTTGAGAATGCCATGCTCGCGCTCTTCTCCGCCGTGCTCGGCGGCATCTTCGCCTGGTGGGCCGCGCCTTTCGTCGTCAGCCGCATCAACCCGCCTGACAATCCGGCGCACCTCGTCCTCCCCGCGGACTGGCGCGTCCTCGTCTTCGGCTCGCTCCTCACTCTCGCCGTTACTCTCCTCTTCGGTCTCGCACCCGCCCTGCGCGCCTCGTCAATCCAGCCGGTCACCGCACTCAAAGGCGGTGAGGAACCGCACTCCAAACGCCACTCGATGTACGCGCTCATCGCCGCGCAGGTTGCCTTCTGCTTTGTAGTCCTCTTTCTTGCCGGCCTCTTCGTCGCCACTTTCCGCAATCTCTCCAGCCAGCCCCTCGGCTTCGATGCCAAAAACCTCTTGCTCATCGAGACCTGCACTCCGCAGGGCCAGTCGCCGGAGTCATGGTCGCAAATGGCAGACACCCTCCGCGCCGTTCCCGGAGTCAAGGATGTCGCCATCGCGGGCTGGCCGCTCCTCGCAGGCGGCTGGACCGGCTCAATATCCGTCAACGCCGCCCCGCCCACAGATACATGGGGCTACTTTCTCTCCATCTCGCCCGGCTGGCTCAACACCATGAAGATGCGGCTCATCGATGGTCGAGACTTCAACTCCACTGACGCCTTCCCCGGCGAAGCCATCGTCAACCAGACCTTCGTCAAAACTTTCTTCAACGGTGCCGACCCCATGGGCCGCACCTTCGAAAAAGTAAATCCCCTCGGCTCTCATCAACTCTGCCAGGTCATCGGCGTCGTTTCCGACGCGACCTACCGCACCATCCACGAACCCACCTACCCCGTCGCCTACGTGCCCGTTCGCCAACTCAACCCCAATGGCACCATCAACCCCGCCGACGGCGGCACCTTCCTGCTCCGCACCCCCGGCCTCAACCCGCTCTCTCTCGCGTCCACGCTGCGCCGCCTGGTTGCGCAGAGCAACCCCGCTTACCGTGTCAGCAACGTGCAAACGCAACAGGAACTTGTCGACAACCAGACCATCCGCGAACGTCTTCTCGCGTTGCTGGCGTCGTTCTTCGCCACCGTCGCCCTCCTGCTCGCCGCCATCGGCCTCTACGGCGTGCTGAACTATTCTGTCCTCCAGCGCGAACGCGAAATCGGCATCCGCATCGCCGTCGGCGCGCGCTTCGGCAGCATCGCGCGCCTCGTCACCGCCCACATCTTCGTCACCGTATTCATCGGCGCCGCCACCGGCATCGCCCTCGGCATGGCCTCAGTCCGCTACGTCCAAACTCTCCTCTTCGGAATCAAAGGCACCGACCCATCCATGCTCATCGCACCGGCACTCGTCCTTTTAGCCGCAGCCCTGCTTGCCGCGCTTCCAGCCGTACTGCGTGCCGCGCGCATTGACCCATCCATAATGCTCCGCGCCGAATAGGCTTTTCATATCTTCTGCACAGCAAGGGCAACAACAGGGATGGATAAACGATTCAGATGTAGCAAGGATTTTCGATTATGGAAAAATTACCGAGTCTCTATTCAGAGACAAGTCGGCCAGTGTTTACAAATCCAATCAACCTGGACGTAAAACCGCTAGCCAAGATCGGAAACGCCTCGGAGACGAGTTTTGGAGTAAGCCTCTGCACTTGGTCCGAGGCGTTTTCGATCTTGGCTAGCGGTGACTCGCCCGGAGCCCGCGCACTCCCGCATGATTCCGGCCGGGACTCACATCCGTGCCACGATTTCATCGATCTCTGCCGCCACGCCATTCGACACCGAGATGACGAATGGCGGAAGATTTTGCAGTTTGAGGTGATTTTTTCGGCAATAAAGCGGTTGACACACATGTTGCGCCCCGTTTAGTTGCTGCTATCAGCAACTAATAGACGGCCCGTTCATACATCTCTGATAGGCGAAGCAAATCTCGAGGCGGCTTGAACTCGTGGCTCCACGGGAGCCTGCGCGGGGCCGTGGGAAGCTATCCCCAAAGGCCCCGTGCGCAGGTTCTTCTTCCCGCTTGTTCTCACATGCCTGTTCAAAGCGGGGGGAATCCGATTTGAGCTTCCGCGGTGATGTGGACGGGGAAGATCCGCCATAGTTGCCCTTTGTTTGCCGGCACCATCCAGTCGCCGTTCGAAGCGGCCGCCGGGGCCTGCTGTTGGATCGTGGCGCCATGGCTCGGGCTGTCGTCTACCGCGGCGAGCACCAGCCCGTTGGTCTTATTCACGATCATGTAGTAGTCGCCGGTGGCCGTCAGCGGCGGTGACGTGCAGTTTGCCGGTACGTCGCCGCAGTTGCCGGCTGTGACGATGTCCCACTCCTGATTGGCGTTCGTTCCCGTGATCGCAGTGGGCAAGGCCGTTTGAATATTGCCCACCACCGGACTGCCGGGCGTGGTGCTCCCATTGGCATCCACAACGCGAATGCCTTGCTTTTGCTCCTCATTGACGATCTGGAAGTAACCGTCGCCCAAGTGGTCCATGGGCGTAGGAAAGACGGCCGCGTTCATCTCGGGGTCACCGCCCTGGGCAAGTATCTGCCACTGCTGGGCGAGTGGTGTCACTCCGGTATCCACGCCGGCGCTCAGCCTGGCGCTTCGCGTGTTGCCCGGCGGGAACCAAGCCGCGTCGTCCATCTCCAGAATTCGTCCGTCGGCGGCGTTCACGAGCTTGTAGGCAAGGGTAGGGTCCGCTTTGCCGCCCAGCGCGAGCATCGCCGGCAACGTTGCATTGTCCAGAGCGCTCGCGGTCACTGAGGCGTCGAAGAGGCCCAGGGGAGCGTTCACCCAATACTCGTAGGAGCCCCTCACGCCAGGCATGGCCGATGCCTCGCAAGCCCAGCAGTCCATGCCCATCCCCAGGTTGTTAGGCGCATTCTTCTCCGCCTGGTTGAGATCGATGAAGTATTGGCGCTCGTGAGCCCTGGAGCCATCAAAAGGCGTCAGCCCGCTGCCATACCAGTCGTCTGTCGGGCTGCCGCCGGGCGTGTATTCCACCCCGTCCTCAGCCGTGAAGACGGGAATCTGCAAGCCGGTTGTTTCCGAGGCGATATTCGCCTCTTCCACGTGCTGGCCCACCTCGGGATTGCAACCGAAATCGCCGCCGGCGCCGCAGGGGTTCCAGTTGAACTGCGCCTGCGTCAAAGGTCCGTGCCAGCCGGGATAGTAACTCTGGCATATGTTGTCGACGGGAATGCCGTAGTACTGGGTCGCCGTGGTGAAGAATGTCTGCAGGTCGGGGTTACCGTCGATATCGATGCAGCGCAGCGGCGTCGGCAGAGGGGGACCGAGGCTGGGATCGGATGCGGCATCCACAATTGCCTGCATGGCCGCTTTCTGGATAGCCGCGAAGTTGGCAAAGCTGGCGTCCGGCGTGCCCGCCGTGTTGGGGGTCGCGTTTGTGCCGGCGGGTGAGAGGCCGCCGCTGCCGGAGGTCGTGAACATGCCGTCGTTGACTTCATTGCCCATGGCAACCATGTCCGGCATGGCGCCGTTGGCCCGGAACAGCTCGATCTCCTGCTTGACGTAGTTGTACATCAGGCCGGCGTTGGGGGGAACGCCCGCCAACTGGTCGATGGTCTTCCCGGCCCAGAGTCCAGGCGTGTCGGAGGTGTTGTAGCCGTCGTAGAAGAGGCAGAGAAAGACCGCCATGCCCAGCTCTTTTGCGCGCTTGGCAAGGTCAACGGCCGCCCAGTCGGTCTGCGCGTAATTCCCGCTTCCTCCGTTGCTCGTCGCGGGGACGATCTGGTTTACAGCGGTGGCGGGAAAAGTCGTCGCAGTACCCGGCGCCAGGGTGTAGTTGTTGTACGGACCGTTGGAAAGCGAGAAGCTCACGTCTCCGTGCACCACGGTGGTGGCGATCGATGCGGGACGAAGACGAATCGCATTCATCCCGGCGTTCTTGAAGATCTGCAGCATATCCTGCCCGGGCAGATAGGCGTCGTGCCACCAGGGTAGATTTTGGGGATTCTGGGCCACGCGGTCATACTCTTCTTTTTCCGCGGTGCTCATGTCATTGCCGCGCCAATACACGGGACGAAACAGCCACTGCTGGCTTTGCGTGGGACTCGTGGCCGAGCGCGACAGAGTCAGTCTCGCGCCCGCGCCGTGGCCCGAGGCATCGAGCACGCGCCGGGCGCCGACGTTTTCGATCACGTTGAAGCCATTTGCGGTGTAAGTGAAGAACCATTCCTGCGCGGGGACATCAATGCCGCACGGCTTCTCGACTACCGCGGACGCTGAATCGAACTGCTCCAGTTGGCCGTCAAGACAAAGGCCGCTGGCAATGCTGCTGATCTTCCAGTTGCCGTCTGCAAGTTTCGCCATCGCCCATCTTTGACCGAGATTGGAGAAGCTGCGGGTGTTCACTTCGATGGTTGCGCCAAACGGCTTCGCGTTGGGGTCCAATTCCGCCTGCATTCCCGAAAGCTGGTTGATGAGGTAGTACGTCTCGCCGTTGATGGGGCTGGGGTCGACTGGCTCCGAAGGCTGGGTGACGGGCATTTGGGCGAGAGCGAGCAGACCGCCGGCTCCCATTACAAAAGCGAGCATGGGGATTGATCGTTTCATCATAACCGTCTCCTTTCGAAAGGTGTCGTAGTTCCGGTTTCGGCCGGGGGTTTGAGTCAGTGTTGGCGTACACGCCGAGAAGAAAGCGAGGCATTCGAGTGAAGATCGCACGAAGATCGCCATCGTCATCGAGCGTAGGGATAGCCGGCCGGCATTATGTATACGTTTACATAGCCGGCATTAAACTCCCCTTTGGTCATAGAAGGGGCCATTGGAGGCGAGCAAAAACCCGGAACGATTATCTACTCTTCCGCTGCTGCCGCTGTCAAGCATAGATCTTTGAACCGGTACGGGGCTCAATTCCCATGAGGGGCGCGCTGCCGGAGGAGGGGCAGAAGGTCAGTCTTGCTCATGGCGATTGGTGTAACGCAAGACAGGCCGTCCCTTTCGTTTCTCCCTTTATTGAATATCTAATCCACTGCGTCTGTGTCTTTGACCTTGAACCTCGCCAACATCTCGCCGAGTTGTTTGATCTGATCGCGTCTTCTTTCATACGCCTCGCGTTCCGCACGAGACATCAAGATGTAAGGTGACTTTTGCGGCGCATCGCGTTGCGCGGTAGCAAGCGCACAAATCTGGTCCGCAATCTGCCTCGCTTCATCCAGTGACAGTTGCTCGGCAGACTCCAACGGCTGCGCGCGAATCTCCACTGAGGAGTTTCGATCCGGAGCGCAAAAGTTCTGTTGTCTACCACCGATCTGCGAACGGCTATTCCGGTACGTATCGGATGCGAGGAATGAGGGGGCGTCTCTGTCCCGTAGCGAGAGGCTGCTGATCGCGAGTGTCGCGGACCTTCGGCAACAACTCGCTGAATCGAAGCGGCAGCGTCTACACCCCCGGTTTGCTGCTGCGGACTGATTGTTCTGGGTGGTGTTCTCTCGGCTCCGGCGAAGATGGGAGGGGGCGTTGATTCTTGTCCAGCCGGAAACAGTTGCCCGATGGCACAGAGCCGGTTTCAAAGCATATTGGACCTGGCCGGATGGGACTTTGGCGAGGCACAAGATAGAAGACGGTGACTTCAACCAACACCGGCAAATGCGGTCAGTCTTACATTCGGACCGACCAGGTGAGATAAAGAGCTCATCTGCCTGATTCGACAGCAGATCACTATATTGGCGAGGCACAGCGCAAATTCGGCGATTTATGCCCGGCGGCGGCGGTATAGCAGTACAGCACCGATCCGTTGGGGCCGCCGCGTTGTGGTAAGTCGATGCGCCCGTACAAAAACAGTGGTATGACCACTCAGGTTTTCCAGGATTAAGATGGAGTGGGCCTTACAATCGCTTTCCGCGAGGTCACTCGATGCCCATCGCTGGGTTTACGCTGCGCCGAAATTTCCTGCTGCTTTTTGCGATCTTCGCCGGAGCTTCTGCCGGCGCCTTGCATGCCGAAGCTCTCTGCGATCCGCGCACGTTCGGAGCCAAGGGGGACGGCGTCACGAAAGACACTGCCGCTTTGCAATCGGCCATCGACTCATGCGCGCGGCATGGCGGCACAGTGCGGCTCACCGCCGGCACCTATCTCACCGCACCGATTGAATTGAAGAGCAACGTGCGGCTGCAACTCGTGAAGGGCGCGACCTTGCTAGGCTCGTCCGATCGCCAGGATTACCCGCCGCGCATCGAGTTTCAAGTTCCGGATCTCGAACCTCTGGTGAATGCCATCCATGCGACGAATGTAACGATCACCGGTGAAGGCACGATCGACGGCGCAGGCCAGAAGTGGTGGGATGAGGCGCGAGCTATCAAGGACCGCGGAATCCTCGGCACCGGGCATCCGCGTCCGAAGCTGATTCTTTTCGACCACTGCAAGCACGTCGCGATCGAAGGCATCACGGTGCAGAACTCGCCGATGTGGCAGATTGTTCCTTATTACTCCGATGACGTGATCATTCGCAACGTACGGATCCTGGCGCCTGCCCACTCACCCAACACCGATGCCATCGATCCTTTCTCTTCATCGCATGTGGTCATCGATCACGTGTACGCCGACGTAGGCGATGACGACGTGGCCATCAAGTCCGGCGCGATCAACTCGCCTGGGCCCGATGCTCCCAGCCGCGATATTACCATTACCGACTGCACTTTCATGCATGGGCACGGCCTGTCCATCGGGAGCGAGATCGCCGGGGGTGCGCGGAACATACGCGCCGAGCGCATTCATTTCGAAGGCACAGACAACGGCATCCGCATCAAGGCCAACCGGGATCGCGGCAACGATGTGAGCCGGATCGTCATTCGCGACATCGAGATGAAAGACGTGAAGAACGCGCTCATCATCAGCGAGTATTACCCGAAGATTTTGCCCGCCGCGGGCGTCGCGCCGGCGCCCGTCACGCGGTTGACTCCGCACTTTCACGACATCACGATCGAGAACTTGACCGCGACTGGAAGTGATTCGGCCGGAGCTATTGTCGGCTTACCGGAAGCTCCCGTGACCGATATCAAACTGCGCCATGTGAGCCTCGGCGCAAAGACCGGATTGACAATTGGCTACGCTGATGTCTCCGGCGACGGCGTCATGGTCCACGCCGACGAGGGCGACCCGATCGTCAAGCTCGCAGGTGCGACAGTGCATCTGCGCTGATGTGGCGAGTTTCGTACTCAGGCGCTGCGTCCCGGAAAGACCGGCGACCAAATTCTCCGAACCTTCTTCGCAATCCCCTCTTCGTTGGCTACGAGCAGATCGAGATACCGGCTGCCAGTCTTTACTGCTGCTTTGAAGCCGACGTGAAACAGCTGCACAGACTGCCTGGCAGAACTTTTCAATGTACACTGGCTTGTAGGAGGTCAGACCACTCAGAGGATATATACCGGACAGGTGAACCTTTGCACGAACGCTTGCCGAATTTCAACTTTGGCAGCACATTCCCGGTGTTAATCTTTGCTTACCACTTCACAGAGAGCTGCGAAGGCAGGCGACGATGCCGCAGAGCATGACCGAATTACCGAACAATCATCGCACCATGGATGTGGTGAACCACGTGCGTGCCCTGCTTGAGAACGGCACGCTGCAGCCGGGGGACAAGATACCGCCGGAGCGCGAGTTTGCGCGCACTCTCAAGATCAGCCGCGCCAGCCTGCGCACCGGCATCGGTTACCTGGCAGCGATGGGCGTCATGAAAATCCGTCACGGTGTGGGCACGTTTGTCGCCGATGGTCCACCGGACCTGGGCAAAGGCTCACTCAGCCTGATTGGCGCGCTGCACGGATTTCAGTCTTGGCAGATGTTTGAGGCCCGGATCCTGCTTGAGTGCAACATGGCCGCACTGGCCGCGGAGCGAGGCAGGGATGAGCATCATGCGGCCATGTCCGAAGAGGTCGCGGAGATGTTTGCCTCGCTCAACAATCCGCTGGATTACCTGATCCACGACGTTCTGTTTCATCGCATCATTGCGCAGGCATCGGGCAATCCCATTCTTGCGGCCATCATGGAAACCGTGACGTCGACGATGTACGACAAGCGCCGCAAGACGGTCGAACGCGCCACCGATCTTCGCGAGTCGGCAGAGATGCATCGCGATATTTACCGCACCATTCGCGCGCGGAAGCCTGAACAAGCGAGCAAGCTGATGGAGCAGCACCTGCGCATGGCACAGGCCGCACAGGGTATCGAGCGGCCCAGGGAGCGCAAAGAGGGCTCAACGCGAAAAGGCCGCGCAACCGGCGCGAAGTCTGCCTAGCATCGGGTGCCGGGCAATTCCTCTTGATGCATCCGCCGCGACTTCACCCACCGCAACTTGACCGGATTACTGCGATCCGTTGAGCGGCTCAGGTCGGACCACCGCCGGCCAGTCTCTCCGGAATGAACGAATAACCCCTTCCAGGTGGGGTTTCCAGAGGCTCACGAATTAAGCCTTGACAACCCTCCTGAGTACCTGCAACCATTCTTTCGGACTTGGAGAGGTCGGACCACTCCAGCCGAAAGATTCTCTGAAACCGGAAAGAATCGATATCTTTTTGGAGGCTTCTATGCGGTCGATGCGCATGAGAGCTCAAGACACGGTCGCCCTTTGTGCGGCCGTTTTTTGTTGTGCGGCAATGAATGTCGTATGCGGCCGGGCCGCCGCACAGATTGCCGGAACCGGCAATATCCAGGGAACGGTCAGTGACTCGACGGGCGCAGTCATGCCGCAGGCCGCTGTCACGCTGATCGACGAAGCCACGCGCGTAGCACGGAAAACAACCAGCGACAGCGCCGGCGTCTACGTCTTCCCCGGAGTTCCTGTCGGCAAGTACGACTTGAGCGTTTCCGCATCCGGCTTCGAGACCTACCAACAAATCGGCATCGTTCTCGAGGTCGGCAGCAGCATCGCCGTCAACACGGCTCTTCGGATCGGCACTGCCGCGACTAGAGCCTGTTATTAACTTTATTCGTTTGGAATCAAAGAAATGGTCTGGAATCCCATTGTCTCTGACGATAGAGGCATGGGAAACAAGGGACAAATCGGCTATCCCAGCGATGTGAGCGATGAGGAGTGGGCGTTTGTGGCTCCCTATCTGGCGCTGTGCCGGGAGGACTGCGCGCAGCGAGAACACAGTTTGCGCGCGGTGTTCAACGGTTTGCGCTACATCGTGCGCACGGGCGGACAGTGGCGCTACATGCCCAACGACCTGCCTCCGTGGACGGTGGTCTATCAGCAGGCGCAGCGTTGGATTCGCGCCCAAT
>JBAUBR010000063.1:0-5811 GCA_049676965.1 Occallatibacter sp. | reverse complement strand
AAGCGGAGCTCGCCGGTGGGCTCCGCGGGGAACGCACCGCGAGGGAACTGCGCCTGACCGTGGGCCCGATTTCCACAGCGGGCGCGGCTTCAGAAACGGTTGCCGAGTACAGCGTCACTATCCCCGGAGAGATCGATGCCGAAAGCTTCGGAATCCGCCTGCGGATCGACTGTTCTGGCGGCCAACAACCCGGCCTGGGAAATGCACCGGTGCAAACCGCCTGCCTGCGCAACTGGCGGCCCGGCGATCGGGTGCGCCTGCGCCATTCCGGGAGCCCCCGTAAAGTGAAGGAAGTGCTGGAGCGGCTTAGAGTTACGGGTCCGGCGCGGGCCCGGTGGCCGGTGTTGGAGGCGGGTGGGCGCATTGTGTGGATGAAGGGCGTGGAGCTGGAGCCGGAGGCGGGGATTACCGTGGCCGCCGAGTCGGTTGAAATTGTGCAGGATCAGGGACTTCCGTAATGGAACTTCCGGGGAAGGCTCCCCTGCCCGATTCGGTGCATTCACATTGCAAAGGCTTGCTGCAAGACTGCACCGGTTGGGAGTACAATCGGTGTTACTGCTCACCCGGGCGGCACATCATGAGTGTGGGCCGCCGGGGCGCCGCGGACATTCTGTGACGGGATGCAGGTGTCGGGCGTCTATATGGGTGAGGTGGGCGGTGTTGGAGGTTTGGCTTCTCCCCCGCCGGGAAATGAGGAATCCTGGTGAATTCGACCGTCAAGACGATCATGTTCTGGGTCTTCATCCTCGTGTGCCTGATGCTCCTGTGGACCGTGGTGCAGAAGAGCACGGGTATGAGCGGGAAAGACTCGGAGGTCTCCTACTCCGAACTGCTCGATAAGATCGAGGCCGGCCAGGTGCAGGACGCCACCATACAAGGCACCGAGCTCCGCGGCCACATGAAGGGCTCCAAAGACCCGTTCCACACCACGATTCCGAACAACACCGACAACCTGACCAAGGAACTCCACCAGTACAAGGTCGATTTCGCCATCAAGGACGCGCAGAGCAACATTCTGCTGCCCATCCTTTTCAACGCGGGCCCGTTCATCCTGCTGGGCGTGATCTGGTTCTTCTTCATGCGGCAGATGCAGTCGGGCGGCAACAAGGCGCTATCGTTCGGCAAGAGCCGCGCGCGGCTGCTTTCGATGCAGCAGAAGAAAGTCACGTTCAAAGACGTGGCCGGCGTGGATGAGGCCAAGGAAGAGCTGAAAGAGATCATTGAATATCTGCGCGAGCCGCAGAAGTTCCAGAAGCTGGGCGGGCGCATTCCCAAGGGCGTGCTGCTGGTCGGACCTCCGGGAACAGGCAAAACGCTGCTGGCGCGCGCCGTGGCCGGCGAAGCCAACGTGCCGTTCTTCTCGATCTCCGGCTCCGACTTTGTCGAGATGTTTGTCGGCGTGGGCGCGAGCCGTGTACGCGACCTGTTCGAGCAGGGCAAGAAGAATGCGCCCTGCATCATCTTCATCGATGAGATCGACGCCGTCGGCCGCCATCGCGGCGCCGGCCTGGGCGGCGGACACGACGAGCGCGAGCAGACGCTGAATCAACTGCTCGTGGAGATGGACGGCTTCGAGTCGAATGACGGCGTGATCCTGGTGGCCGCGACCAACCGGCCCGATGTGCTCGATCCTGCTTTGCTGCGCCCCGGCCGCTTCGACCGGCGCGTGGTTGTCGGCCTGCCCGATGTGCGCGGGCGCGAAGAAGTGCTGCGCGTGCACGTGAAGAAGGTTCCGGTCAGCGACGACACCAATCTGAACGTGCTGGCACGCGGTACGCCGGGCTTCTCCGGCGCCGACCTGGCCAACATGGTCAACGAGGCTGCGCTCAACGCCGCGCGCATGAATCGCAAGCAGGTAACGATGTACGACTTCGAGCTTGCGAAAGACAAGGTGCTCATGGGCGCCGAGCGCAAGTCCATGCTGCTCACCGACGAGGAGAAGCGGGTCACCGCGTACCACGAGGCCGGCCACGCGCTGGTGTCGTACCTGCGCGAGCATTCCGATCCCATTCACAAGGTCACGATCATTCCGCGTGGAATGGCGCTGGGAGTCACGGTGTACTTGCCCGACGACCGGCACAACTACACGCGCGAATATCTGGAGACGCGGCTGGCAACTGCCTATGGCGGGCGCGTGGCCGAAGAGATCTTCCTGCACCAGATGTCGACGGGCGCGGGCAGTGACATCGAGAGCGCAACGGATCTGGCGCGGCGCATGGTCTGCGAGTACGGCATGAGCCGGCTGGGTCCGCTCACCTTCGGCAAGAAGGAGGAGCAGATCTTCCTGGGCCGCGAGATCGCGCAGCATCGTGACTTCAGCGAGGAGACGGCTCGGCAGATCGACCTTGAGGTGCGGCGCCTGATCGACGAGGCCTACCAATCCGCGCATTCGATCATCGAAGCGAACCAGGACCCGATGCACCGCATTGCGGCGGCGCTGTTGGAACGCGAAACCATCGACGCCGAGGAAGTAAGGTTGCTGATCGAGGGCAAGGAACTGCCGCCCATCCGCTCCATACTGGCTTCGCCTACCGACCAGGGCGGCGGAGTGCAGCAGGTGCTCAAGCCGGAAGGCACGCTCGGCGGCCCGAGTTTCCCCGAGGGCTCGCCTTCGCCGGCATAATCGAACTCAGAAGCAAAATCGAAAGGCCGCTCCAGCGCGAGCGGCCCTGTATTTTTCCTGCAAGTAACTGCTTGAGGCTCTTATTGTTCCGGCCAAAAACAATTTCCATCACATTCGCCGAATTTCCCCGGCTGTCACAGGGTATTCACCTGCCATTCATCTTGATCGCCTAAAAAACTCAAGTCGCCTCATTTCCCCCAGGCGCATGAGGAGGTCCAATGCAAAAGCTTGCCGCATCTACGCTGGCAGTGCTGCTGACTGTCGGCACCCTCCCGACCCCGGCATTCGCAGCCGGTTCGGGTGGTGGAGAACCTACTGCAACCCCTATCAAGCACCTTGTTGTCATCTTCCAGGAAAACATCTCGTTCGATCACTATTTCGGTACCTATCCCCACGCGGCCAACCCCAAGGGAGAGCCCGCCTTTCACGCCCGGCCTGGCACGCCTGCCGTCAACGGACTGACGGACGGATTGCGGAACAACAATCCGAACTTCCTCAATTCGGCCAACAACACCACCTTGTCCAGCGGCGCGGTCAGCATCGCTGCCAACCCCTTCCGGCTGGACCGTTCGCAAGCCTCGACCGCGGACCAGGATCATAACTACACGCCGGAACAGGAGGCGTTTCATGGCGGCCTGATGGACCTGTTTCCGCTTTCGGTGGGAACCGAAGGTCCTCCTCCCTCTGCTCCGCCGGCCGCCGTCACCACCACCGCGCTGACGATGGGCTACTTCGACGGCAACACCGTGACGGGGCTGTGGAACTACGCGCAGCATTTCGCCATGAGCGACAACATGTATGGCTCGGGTTTCGGCCCATCCAGCCCCGGCGCCATTGAAGTAATCTCGGGACAGACCAACGGCGTCACTTCGACCACCGTCAAAGTGAATAATTCGACCATCGTGGCTGCCGGAGGCACGGGCGGTTCGTTGACCCTGATCGGCGACGCCGATCCCGCCGGGGACGTGTGCTCGTCGACCACCAAGAACGTGTCCATGACGGGGACCAATATCGGCGATCTGCTCAACGCTGCCGGAGTCTCGTGGGGATTCTTCGCGGGCGGCTTCGATCTGACGGTTAAGAACTCGAACGGTACCACAGGCTGCGCTCGCACTACCACTTCGGCGGTTACAGGCGTGACCGAGAACGATTACATTCAGCACCACGAGCCGTTCCAGTACTATGCTTCCACGCAGAACCTGGCGCACACCCGGCCGACCTCGGTCAAGACGATCGGCGTGCCGAACGACTCCGTCGCGCACAACCAGTACGACGTGCACGATTTCTTCGATGCCGTCAGCGCAGGGAACTTTCCCTCGGTGAGCTATCTGAAGGCGCCCGGCTACGAAGATGGTCACGCGGGATACAGCGATCCGATCGATGAGCAGAACTTCATCGTCAACACCATCAACTTCCTTCAGCAGCAGCGCGATTGGGATTCGACCGCGGTGATCATCACCTATGACGACTCCGACGGCTGGTACGACCACCAGATGAGCCCCATCGTCAATCAATCCGCGACTCCGGCTGATGCTTTGAACGGCGCCGGCCTGTGCGGCGGAGGGACAAGCACCAGCCTGCCGGGGATCGACCCGACCACAACGCCCAGCGCTCAGGGGCGCTGCGGATACGGCCCGCGACTGGTTTTCATGGTGGTTTCGCCATGGGCCAAAGACAACTTTGTTGCCCACAAGATTATCGACCAGTCGTCGGTGGTGAAATTCATCGAAGACAACTGGCTGGGCGGCAAGCGGCTGGGCGGCGGCTCGTACGACGCGATCGCCGGCGGGATTCACGATATGTTCGACTTCCGGCAGCCTTCCTGCCGTGCGGACAAGCTCTTCCTGGATCCTTCCACGGGAGAAGCAATGGATCGGTTCCCGGGATACTCCCGTCATTTCCCTTTCTTTTAAAGAGTGAGTGAACCGAGGAGTTTCACGTAAGCACGAACCACAGGCGGCGGGCGCGGCTCCTTTGCAGCAAGGCGCGCCCGCCGCAGTCTTTTTCATCGGTACAATAGGTCCGGAGCGTCTGTTGAAGCGCGATAAAGGTGTCCTCCTCACGCGTCGAGAATTTGCCAGAAGCGGCGGGTTGGCGGCCGCAGCTTATGCTTTTCCGGGCGCGCTTGCCGGTGCGTCCCGGCAAAGTGCGCAAGGTACAACCCGTCCGGCTGCCACGCATGTTGCGGTCACGCTCGATCCCGGCACGCTGAAGCGGTTCGTCGACCCGCTCCCCATTCCGGCGGTTGCGCGGCCCGATGGCGCGCGCTCCAGCCCGGCGAATGCATCGGAGAAGCTCCCGTTCTACCGCATGGCGATGAGCGAATTCGAATCGCGCGTGCACCGCGATCTGGCGCCCACGCGCCAATGGGGCTTTAACGGAGCGTCGCCGGGGCCCCTGATCGAAGTCCGCAGCGGCGAGGGCGTTCTGGTCGAATGGGCCAACGAACTGCCCGAGCGCCATCTCTTTACGATCGATCACAATCTGCATGGGGCCGAGCGCGACAAGCCCGAGGTCCGCTCCGTTGTTCATTTGCACGGCGCCAAAGTGCCGCCGGAAAGCGACGGCTACCCGGAGAACTGGTTCGTCAAGGGAAAGTCCTCGGTATGTTATTACCCCAACCGGCAGGACGCGTGCATGCTCTGGTATCACGACCACGCCATGGGCATCAACCGGCTCAACATCTATGCGGGGTTGATGGGCCTGTATGTCATCCGCGACGACGCCGAAGATGCGCTGGGACTGCCGCGCGGGGAGCGCGAGATTCCGCTGGTGGTGTGCGACCGCGTCTTCCTGCCCGACGGTCAGCTCAGTTACGAAGTCTCGCCCGTTCCCGACGCGCCGTGGGTCCCGGAAGTCTACGGCAATACGAAGCTGGTGAACGGCAAGCTGTTCCCCTACCTCGATGTCGAGCCCGCGCTGTACCGCTTCCGCGTGCTCAACGGCTCCAACGCCCAGTTCCTCGACCTCTCGCTCTCGAACGGCCAATCGATCTCGCAGATCGGAACCGACCAGGGGCTGCTTCCCGCGCCGGTGGCCGCCAAGATCGTCTCCGTGGCGCCCGGTGAGCGTGTTGACATGGTGATCGACTTCGGCGGCCACGCCGGCGAGCAGATCGTGCTCAATACCGAGCGCATTCAGGAAGTGATGCAGTTTCGCGTCGCCCGCGGCACGTCGCAGGCCGGTGG
>JBAUBR010000062.1:0-19999 GCA_049676965.1 Occallatibacter sp. | reverse complement strand
ATCCAGCATCAGTTGCCGAAGATGGGTCACAATAAACCTCCTGTGACCCAAGCCTTACACCGGCAACAATGCCCGGGGACCACCCACGCCGCAGCGTCCGTCGCGCCAGCGACTTAGTTCAAACGGCATCGCGAAACGCGTGCCCTTTCAAAACCGGACTATGAAGGAGTTTCTAAACACTGCGCGCAAAATTCCCCTGCAACTGCTCTGCGATCCGCTCCACGGCCACAGGCTTGCTGAAATAGTAGCCTTGGATTTCGTAGCATTGCTGGGCCCGCAAAAAATCCAGTTGCTCCACACTCTCCACGCCTTCGGCCAGTACGTCAAGATTGAGCGCCTTGGCCATGTTGATGATGGCGGTCGCGATGGCGGCGTCATCTGCGTTCACCGAGACTTCGCGAACGAAGGAGCGGTCGATCTTGAGCCGGTTCACTTTGAACTGCCGGAGATAGCCAAGGCTCGAATAACCGGTGCCGAAGTCGTCAATGGCCAGCTTCACACCCATCTCGCGCAGTTCCTGGATGAGCTTGAACATGACGTCGATGTTCGTCATTAACAGGCCTTCGGTCAATTCGAGCTCGAGATATTTCGGATCGAGGCCGGTTTCATCGAGAACCTCGCGGACCAGCCGGCAGAATTCCGGCTGGCGAAACTGGATGGCGGACACATTGACCGCGACGGGCACGGCGCGCAGGCCGGCGTCCTGCCACTTGCGGGCTTGCGAGCACGCCGTGCGCAGCACCCATTCTCCGATGGGCACAATGAGGCCGCTGCTTTCCGCCACGCCGATGAATTCGGCCGGCGGCACCAGGCCTCTTTCGGGATGCTGCCAGCGCAGCAGCGCCTCCAGGCCGGAGACCTCTCCGGTGCGAATGTCGACCTGCGGCTGATAGACAAGGAAGAGTTCGTCGCGTCCCAGCGCCAGCCGCAGGCTATTCTCCAATCGCAAACGCTCGCGGATGCGATTGTTCATCTCCTCGGTGAAGAACTGGATGGCGTTGGTTCCCTGTTCCTTGGCCGAGTAGAGGGCCACATCGGCACGATCCAGAAGCGTCTGCCCGTCCTGCCCGTCGATCGGGAACATACTGATTCCTATCGTGCAGGTAACGTTGAGCGAATTCTCGAGAAAGGAAAAATTGCCGGTCACCGCGGCCACCAGTTGCTCCGCGATCTGCTCCACTTCGCGGGCAGCCCTCACATCCTGCAACACGACGGTGAATTCGGCGCCACCCACGCGCGCGACCGTGGTCCATTCGCCCACCGTGTTCCTGATCCGCTCCGCAACTTCCTCGAGAAGGCGATCGCCGAATGCCTTGCCCAGCGAATCGTTGATCATCTTGAAGCGGCCGAGTTCAAGCAGCAGCACCGCGACGCGCTGGCTCTTCCACTGCGCCTGCGACAACGCATCGCCCAGCCGCTCTTCGAACAGCGGCCGGTTGGGCAGGCCGGTCACGCGGTCGTAGTAGGCCAGCAGCCTGAGACGGTCCTCGGCCATTTTGCGATCCGAGATATCCTGCGCCGTGCCTTCGTAGTGCACGCTCCGCCCGCTGTCGCGAACTGCGCGAAAGGTAAACTCGATCCATTTCCGCACGCCATCGCGTGCGTTGATCTCCGCTTCAACAAGGCATTCGGAACTTTTGCCCTGAAGCTGACGAAGCGACTCTCGCCACTTGCCGCGGTCGACAAATAACTCCTCGCCGAGACTCGACACCTCGGCGAGCATCTGCTCGGGGCTTGCATAGCCGCAAAGGCTGGCCATGGATTGATTGACGATGACCGGCTCGCCGGCGGGACCAAGGCGAAAGATTCCGATGAGAGCGTTTTCAAAGACACCGCGATAGGTTTCTTCCGCTTCGGCCAGGAATCGATTGCTTTCTTCGTAGCGGGCAAGCAGGCGCTGCACCGCATCGAGCGCTTCGTGCCAGGAATGCTGCGCGGCGCGCTGACGGCGGCGCTCGACGAACGGGCGGCCAGTCGGCGCCTTTTGCAAGTCGCCGCCCTGCTGCCAATTCGACTCAGTACTCCCCGAATCCGGTCTCCGTTCTGCGTCAGGAGATGCTGGATTTCCTGGACCCTTCGGGCGCATGTCCCCTCATCGGCTTTCAGGCTTTGGATTTTCAGTGCGGGGACGTTAACGCGGAGCATTTTAACTGGCTCGAAAGTTGCACACGCGCCTTCCACTTTCTGGCGCTTGAATTCGGCTGCTTCCATGGCTCTTTAATCGCTGAATCTGAAAGCCATATCCACGGCTGCGCTCTGCGGGAATGTGTTCGGATCGGGCCCTGAAAATCGTCCCCGCAGGTGCCGATAAATGCGCATCCAATGCGCTGCCAACTTTGCGCGGAAGCCGCTGCGGCTGGACGTGGGCTTTCGCTGCTTCATTGTGAATCTCCAGATGCAAACCTGCTTTCGGGATCGGTGGATCGATGAAATTCAACTTGGATAAGAGCACCGTCACTGGCAGCCTGATTGCACTGGGTGGAATCGCAGCCGGCCTGCTCATCGAGGGCGGCAAGCTCACCCAGGTGCTGCAGCCCACCGCGGCGCTGATTGTGTTTGGCGGCACCATCGGCGCGGTGATGGTGCAGTTTCCGCTCAGCGTTGTGATCCAGGCGGCGGTGCAACTCAAGAATGTATTCTTCGGTTCGCAGCCGGAGCCGGATGCGCTGATCCAGAACCTGCTGCGCTACGCCTACAAGGCGCGCAAGGAAGGCCTGCTTTCGCTCGATGCGGAGTTGAACAAGATCCGCGATCCATTCCTGAAAGAGAGCCTGATGCTGGCCATCGACGGCGCCAGCGTGGACGACCTGCGCCGGATGATGGAGCTGCAGCTCGATTATCGCGGCGAAAAGGACGAGCGCATTCCCAAGGTGTTTGAAGCGGCAGCGGGCTTTTCGCCCACCATCGGTATTCTCGGCGCGGTGCTGGGACTCATCCAGGTGATGCAGCACCTCCAGGACATCAACGAGGTGGGCAAAGGAATCGCGGTTGCGTTCGTTGCCACCATCTACGGCGTGGGCGCGGCCAATCTGCTGTTTCTGCCCTGGGCCGGCAAGCTGAAAATCCGCCTGCGCGAGAAACAGGTCATCGAGGAGATGACGCTGGAAGCTGTGCTTTCCATCATGATGGGAATGAATCCGCGCGCGTTGGAACTGCAGTTGGTCAACTATCTTCCTGAGGCCGGGAGGCAGGGTCTGAGCAAAGTGGGCGCGCCCAAAATGGTCCAGGCAAAAGCGCCCGCAAAACAAACGAAAGCTCCAGTGGCTAAGTCGAGATGAGGAGAAGGAAACATATCGAGGAAGCCGGGAACCACGACCGGTGGCTGGTTTCCTACTCCGATTTCGTTACGCTGCTGTTCGCGTTTTTTGTGGTGCTGTTTGCTTCGGCCTACAGGGACAAGCACGCGATTATCCGCGTCTCCAACGCCATTCACGACGGCTTTCAGTCGCTGGGTGTACTGCCCGGAGGTCACGATAAATACGCGATCGCCTATGCCGGAGCGCCGAGTGAGGAGCCTTTCGCACCGCTGCCGAACGCCACGGCGAAAGGCCTTCCGCCCGGCCCTTCGGCCGAAGAGGTCCTCGAATTGAAGCGCGAACTGCAGTCGGCGATGGGCAATGAGTTGAAGAGCCACGAAATCGAATTGAGCGTGACTCCGGAAGGATTCGTGATCAGCCTCAAGGAGCTGGGATTTTTCGACAGCGGCCAGGCCGCGCTGCTTCCCGGCGCCGCGGAAAAGATCGGGCGCATTGCGAAGATTCTTTCCGCGCGCAAGCTCGAGCTCCGCGTGGAGGGCCACTCCGACAACCAACCCATCCATAACGCGCAGTTTCGCTCCAACTGGGAGTTATCGACCGGGCGCGCTATGACGGTGCTGCAGATTCTGGTCAACGACTCCGGCTTCGATCCGAGAAAAATCTCGGTGGCCGGCTACGGCGAATTTCGGCCCATCGCCGATGACGCCACGCCCGAAGGCCGCAGGATGAACCGCCGCGTCGATCTCGTGGTGCTGGGCACTGCGCCAACGCAGACGACCGCGCCGTAGTTGTCCTTCGGCGAAGGGTACGGGCATTTCGGCGAAGGTACGGGGTTCGGCGAAGGGTACGGGCTTCAGCCCGTACATTATCGCATTCAGATTGAGCCGGGCTTTAGCCCCTGCGGGCAACTACCGGAAGCGAGCCGTTCCCCGCGCGTCACGCCCACTCACCATTTCGCATCAAAGGCTCGACCGCACCCGACGCGGTAATTCCATCGATGTCGAGCTTGTCCGATCCAATCATCCAGTCGACGTGGATGAGGCTCGAGTTTGCGCCTTTGGCTGCGAGCTGCTCCGCCGTGAAATTCTCTCCGTTGCGCATGCAGGAGGTATACGCCTGGCCCAGCGCAACGTGCGATGCGGCATTCTCGTCGAACAGCGTGTTGAAAAACAGCTTGCCGCTGCTGGCGATGGGCGACGATTGCGGCACCAGCGCCACTTCGCCCAACCGGCGCGCGCCGTCATCGGTGTCGATCAGCTTCTCGAGCACCCCCTGGCCTTTTGTGGCGCGCATTTCAACGATGCGGCCGCGCTCGAAGCGCACATGAATGCCCTCGATCATCGTGCCCTGGTGCGAGAGCGGCTTGGTGGCCGTCACGGTGCCATCGGCGCGGTCTTTGTGGGGCATGCTGAACACTTCTTCGGTGGGCATATTGGGGATGCAGTAGAGGCCGTTGGCGGCCGTGCTTCCTCCGCCCAACCAGAGATGGTCGTCGGCAAGGCCGAGGCGGAAATCGGTGCCGGGGCCGCGATATTTGAGCGCCGAGTAGCGCTTCTCATTCAGGAAAGCCGCGCGCTTTTGCAGGCTGGCGTCGTGCGCCTTCCATGCGGCTACGGGATCGTCCTTGTCGATGCGCGTGGTAGCGAAGATCGCATCCCAGAGTCTGGCGAGCGCAACATCGGGTGGATCATTTGGGAACATTTGCGCCGCCCAGGCCGGAGTGGCAGCGGCAACAATAGTCCAGTTGATGTGGAAGCGCGTGATCAGCTCGAGCGCGGGACGATACACCTGCGACATGGAGCGATTGGCGCGGCCCACCTTGTCCGGATTTTCGTTTGCGAGCAGCGCGGGATTGCCGCCGGTGATGGCCAGGCGCGCCGCGCCCGATTTGAAAGCCGCGGCCATGCCGTCGTAGAGCCAGCCAGCGGCGCGGTCGAAGCTGGCATCGGGCGCGAAACGATAGCGCATCAGCGCCGCTTCTTCGTCGGTGAACAGAGTGGTGACAAGCGAGGCGCCGGCGCGATAAGCGTGCTCGGTAATGCGCCGCGCCAGCGGCAGCGCATCGAGCGACGCCGTCATCACCACTTCCTGCCCGGCCTCGAGGCCAAGCCCGACGCGAACGGCAACTTCGGCGAGCTTGTCCAGTTTCGTTGCGTGGGTTTGCTGTTCTCCAGTGAGCGTAGCTTGAGTCATGGTTCTAGTGCCTCGGACGATTGGCAGAGTTAGAATGACCGGCAAGCGATCAATGCTCGGCCAAACGTCCAATTCTACCGCATGGAGCGAGCCCAAAAAGGAACGCAGCAGATGCTGAACAAATGCTTCACCGCAAAGTTGATAAAGAGCAGCAGCAAAGGCGGCTGGACCTACGTGGTCTGGCCCGATTCGGTAAAGTTCTTCGGAACGCGCGGACTCGTGAAGGTGCGCGGCAAGATCGACGGCGTTCCCTTTCAAAGCTCGTTCATGGCGCTGGGAGATGGAACGCACAAGCTTCCAGTGAAGACGGAGATTCGGCGCGCGATTGGAAAAGATGTTGGCGAAATGGTGAATGTGGTGCTCGAAGAGCGGATATCGGCCTAAAGAATCCTCTGAATAAGCCAATGCCTTGAAGGGTACGGGCTTTAGCCCCCGAGGGAATGCTGGCTCCGAAATATGCGCTTGTGCAGAGTTTCCCTGAGCCTGCAAGCACGCGCGATTCAACGCCATGCCGGGCCGAAGAAACCACGGCCGAAAACTTCGCGCTCCGGGACAACGCTCTTCGTCCGGTTGGAATCGAATCGACGAGGAGTAACTATGAATATTTTCCACAAAGCTATCGCTGTATCTACGCTCGGTTTGATGCTTACCGGCGGAGTCGCCATTGCCCAGGACCACGACAACCACCACTACGTTCGCCACGACGAATGGAAGAAGGGCGTGCATATCCGCGATGAAGACTGGCGGCGCGGGGATCAGGTCGATTACAGGCAATATCATCTGCACGCCCCTCCGCGCGGCTATGAGTGGCGGGAAATCGACGGAAACTACGTTCTTGCCAACAGCTCGACCGGGATCATTTCCATGACCGTCGTCGCCCGGTAACCTCCAAGCCTTCCAACTCGAATTGCAGAGCCATCCCACCAACGGGGGATGGAGCGCACGCTACAGGATCATTGACTTCTTGCAGCAATGGGTGAAGCCTGAAATCAATCTTCGAGGTACCCATTGATGCACATGCGGGGTTGGTTCGCCCTTTGTTGCCTTGTCGTGTCCGCGTTTCCAGCCGCGGCGCAAACTCTTCCAGCTGATTTTCAGGCGATGAAGTCGAGTTATGCGGCTTCCGGCAGCATTGTTGTGGCCGACGACCAGACGCTGGTCATCGAGCCCAATATGCCGGGGCCGGTGTGCGCTTTGCCCAAGATCGAGGGCGGAAAGACGAGCTGGTCGTACTTCGCCTTCCCGCTGGCGTCGATCACCGTGCCGCTGGCGTCAGTGGATGTGAGCCTGATCACCGAAGACATCGTCTTCACCGATCTGGACGCAGCAAAGGCGTACAAGCCGGGCGATGTAGGCGACACCACGATGGTGGTGGTGATGGGCGTGCCGGGCAAGCAGTTCCACACCCTGGCGTACGACCGCGAAAAGCTCATCCAGCTGGGGCCCGGCGTGCACGACAGCTCTTCCTACAGTCAAACGCCCGACGAAGTGGAAGCCTTCGGTCTCACCTTCGCCGACCACGCCGCAGCGCAGGCCTTTGTGGACGCGCTGAAGAGCGCGGCGGCGATCGCCAGGACGCAGCCCGTGGCCAAGGCGCAAGCCGGCGGCCGCTAAGAGCGCCTAAAAGCCCTAATCAATCGCGTAGGGCCCAAGCCCGGGAGCGAAGAGCGCCGCAGGCGCGACGGTCGTTAGCCCCGCGCTTCAGCGTGGGGAAACGTTAGTCCATGGTTGAATCCGAGTCCCGGAGGGACGAAGCATATTTTCCGTCGAGTGCTGACGCGATGTGTGGTCGATTCAATCCGATCAGCGGCGTCCCTACGGGACTCTGATTCTATTCCGGAATCTCGTACCCCACGCTGAAGCGCGGGGCTAAGGACCACAGCGCCTACGGCGCGATCCCGCCGATTGCGTGCGGCCCCGCTCCCGGCGTAGCCTTGGTTCGGAACAGCCACAAGAATGGGAGCGGACCGATGAAGAAAGTGCTGCTGACGGCATTTGCCGTGTGCCTGCTGGCGCCGTGGATGCGGGCGCAGAAGGCCCCGGAGGGAATTTGGGAGGGATACGACGGCGAGTGGATGCACGTCTCCAGCCAGCTCATCGCGCTGGCCGAGGCCACGCCGCCGGAGAAGTTCGCGTGGCGGCCGGCGCCGGGCGTGCGCTCCACGAGCGAAGTCTACATGCACATCGCGATGGCCAACTTCTACCTGCTGAGCGTGACCGGCCCCAAAATGCCCGCCGACCTGAAGCAGGACGCCGAGAAGACCGTGACGGCCAAGGCCGACGTCATTCAGTGGCTCAAGCGGTCGCTGGAAGCTGTAAAGCAGGCGCACCTGGCCGAAACGCCGCAGCATCTGGCCAGCAAGGTGCACATCGCCGACCGCGACGCCACGGTGGATGGAATGTATCTGCGCATTATCATTCACGCCAACGAGCACATGGGCCAGCTCGTCGCCTACGCGCGCATGACCGGCGTGGTGCCGCCGTGGTCGAAGTGAAAGAACCGGTAAGCGGGCATTTGTCTAGGCCCGGCTAGATGACGTTGCCCGATGGCGGATGCGCTCCCGAACCTCGGCAAATACATCGCCTTGGGCGATGCCGCTCCGATTTCGCTTTGTAGCAGGGCACGTCTGGTAGGTCCGGACTTCGGCCATGACTGTCGAAAGGCAATGGAAATGGCGGGCCGGGCGAAGTCGCCTTTTCTTCCCGGATAAAGCGATTTATTCTTGTCCATCGCGGGATCCACAAAGTAAATTGTTATGTTCCCGCTGAATACACGGAGGATCGGAATGAATCTGTCTGTCATCACCCTTGGGCTCGCCGCCGCCATTGGAACTCAGGTTCTTGCGCAGGTGCAAACCGAGGTTCCGCCCGTGGTTCCTGGCGCCAAGCCGGTCGCCGTGGAGCACATCAAGATTCATGGTGCGGCGCTCGAAGGCAATCTCGAGGGCGATGCCGTCGATCGCGACGTATTCGTCTTTCTGCCGCCGAGTTACGCGAAGGAGAAGCATCGCCGCTATCCCGTGGTGTACGCCATGCACGGATACTCGATCGGAGCCGAGCAATGGACGCACGAGATCCACGTGCCGCAGACCATCGAAGGCGCGTTCGCGCAGGGCGCGAAGGAGATGATCGTCGTGCTGCCCGATTCCAAGACCGTCCACAACGGCTCCATGTATTCGAGCTCGGTCACGACGGGCGACTTCGAGAAGTTCATCTCGCACGATGTCGTCGAGTACATCGACGCGCACTACCGGACGATTCCGAGCCGGTTGAGCCGCGGGCTCGTCGGCCACTCCATGGGCGGGTACGGAGCCACGCGCATCGGTATGAAGCATGCGGACGTCTTCGGCAGCCTCTACATCATGAGCCCGTGCTGCTTGGCGCCGCGGACGAACATGACGCCGAATCCGGAGGTGGAAAAGCAGCTCGAATCCGTGAAGACGCCGGAGGATTCGGCCAAGCTGCAGTTCTTTGCGCGGGCCCAGCTTGCCTCGGCTGCCGCGTGGTCGCCCGGCCCCAAGAATCCTCCGCTCTATCTCGATCTGCCGATGAAGGACGGCGTTGCGCAGCCCGAAGTGCTGGCTAAGTGGACCGCGAATGCGCCGCTGGCGTTCATCGATCAGTACATCGACAACCTGCGCCAATATCGCGCCATCGGCATCGACGTCGGCGACCAGGACGGCTTGCGTGCTGACACCGAGAAGCTGCACGAAGTGCTCGACAAGTACGGAATCGCGAGCACCTTCGAGGTCTACCACGGCACGCACACCAGCGCCGTGGCAGACCGCTTCCAGAATCATGTGCTGCCGTTCTTCAGCCGGAACCTGTGCTTCACGATGGAGTGCAAGTAGCTTGCCACTTTAACGACGAGAACCTGTCCTTGGTTGCCTCGGTTCGCTAAAGCAAGCGTTCATTGTCCTCGCGGCGGCCTCGCGGGACGCGGGAGACGACGTGTGGGCCGATTTCCCGGGTTTCACCTAGGCTATTTTCGATGCCTCCCTACGGGAGGATTTACGGCGAGATTTGTGGAACCCATCCTTGACGCAAACTACGCGTCAAGGATGGGGCACCCTCGCTTTTTGGACCTCGAAGGGGGGCCACCCGCGGACGCTGCCCTGAGCTATTTTCGTGGCCTCCTCACGGGAGGCGGAATGAGCCAAGGATCGCGGTTCCGCATCCTGCGAGGAAATTTGAAGTGGCTACGTTACGGTAGAACCTAGCGGTTTATCAGGCGCGCGCAAGGAGAGCCGGAGCGGTCCTGTACATCTTCAGTACCACATGGTTCTCTAACGCGTCTCCGAATGCGCGCATAAGCAGTATTGTGCCCTCTGTTAGACTGTCGAGATCGTCAACGTCGATAAATGTATCTTCTCCGTGCGCGACTGAGTTCCGACGCTTCAAGAGGAATACGTCAACGAACGACTCGTTTGCCGCAAAGCTCGCTGATGGAACGCAACACACAAGGCAGATTTCGCTGAAAGTGCTAAAATTCAAATTCGCTTTAGTGTTTACCAAGCTCTCGTTGAATCGCGAGAAGCTTTTCCCCGAAGAATCCAATATCTCATCGATCAGGACGCAGCGCTGCGCAAGATCTGTCTTGGCCATTGAAAGCGCTTGGAGACGAGGCAGGAAGTAGTTCCGCAGAAACTGACGATCCAGCTCTTTGTATTGAATTTTCCTGAGTGCAATGTGCTCTAGATACTTGCGCGCAGCGAATCGCACATAACCTTCCCAATGTGCGTAGCAAATCGTGATTAGGGAGCGAAGTAGGACGCGCCGAAGATCAGAATCGGCCTTGAGTACCGCGCTTTTAAGGTCGGAGATTTCCTTCAGTCGCCATGTGCGGTCCTCTGTAATTTGGGCCGAGAATTCTGTCTCCGTGTATGCCTTACTCATGGCTTGAACCATGCTTCGCCGAAGGGGACCGTTCGCTGAATGCGAGTTGTGCCTCGGAGCCCCAAGGACGTAAAGCTCTCCGTCGCTGGGTTACTCCAGAACCCTTTGATTTTTCTTTTGATATAGGCTGCCGGAGAGCGAAGCTTGAGAATTCTCTCGAGATTCCTCGCCACGCCCACGGCGATGCCCTCGAGGCCGACCAATCCAACTTTACCGATGTGATTGCCGTTCTCGATCCGCCTCAGCGCATTGCTTCCTGCCACTTCATCGAGTAAGGCGAAAGTCTGCTTGATTAGGCTCGATGCGCCGGTGGCGTTCCCGGACGTTGCGAGACTCACGATGCCCTCATCGATGTACTCTTCAACGTCGAGTTTCCCGTCGTATTTAACGAGCGTGTGGACAAGGAAACGCACGGCGTATTCCATGTGCCTCTGCCGTTCCAGCTGATCTTCGGTAACAGTTATAACTCGACGAAAGACGGGGTCTTCGGCACTTTGACGTATAGCCTCGAAGTATTGTTTATTGACCATGATTATGATGCAATTCCGCAGTTCTTGAGCGTTTGCTTGGGTTCCGCCAGCGTTCAGCCGTTGAAACAGGTCGAACTTGGTTTGGTCGTCGCTCGGTCTCTTGAGGATCTCGACGCCTAAGCGAGCTCGCCGTATTGAAAGTTGATGGCTTTTCTCAATCTCGTTCTGTTCTTCTAGTGGTACGCCTTCAATTCGGCTGGAGCGCTCCCAAACTGCATTGTGAAGTGAGTTGAGATATTTTGTCGCTTCGAGAAGAGAGGGGGGTTCGACGCCATAAGCGTTAAGATAACGATTTGGTAACCCATCCCATTGTGCGGTTATCACCTTGATTACCCCACATGCTGCGTGTCAAGCTGGTCGAAAGCGGGCGAAAACGCCTTAACTTAGCGCTTATGCCTCCCCTCCCCCCCGGGGGTATCCATACCCTGGTAGGGTAGAGAGTCGGACAAACGTCAGCCATCCGTTATGCTGAGCGGGGCCGTCGCGGCGACCGGGTCGAAAGGTCCGCGGTTCGAGCGCAGGGCATTCTGGTAGGATCGACTCTCTCCAAGTTGTCAGGAGGTGCGACTGCCATGAATCGATCTGTGAGCTTGCTTCTGCCTCTGGCCTTGATGGTCTTTCCCTACGCGGCCAGCCTTGTCGCCGCACCCAGCGACGAAGAGCAGGTGCGCCAGGCGGTGAGCGGTTTTGCGGAAACCTGGAACCGCCACGACATGGAAGCCTTTGGGAGGCTCTTTGCGCCGGATGCCGATTTTGTCAACGTAGCCGGGGACTGGTGGAAAGGCAGGCAAGCCATCCAGATGCGTCACGCGTACGCGCACGGCACCATCCCTGCCGATACGCCGGGTGACCAGCCGCGCTATTACGGAATCTTCAAAACCAGCACCTTGCGGTTCACTCAAATTGACGTGCGTTTCCTGCGGAAAGATGTGGCCGTGGCCCACGCAAGCATGGAATTGCTCGGCGACGCCCGCACGTCGAATCCTCGGCATACCTTGGCCACGTTTGTGCTCACTCGGCAAAACGGCGGATGGTTGATCGCCGCCGCTCAAAACACGGAAATCAATCGCACTGTCAAATAAGTTCCTGAGCGGTCAGGCGGCTTGGCGCCGGTGGATGAGGTGATCACACCGTCGCAGTGGTCAGCGCTTCCGGCATTCTCGATCTGTGCGCCCACAATCCCAGTCCCGGGTTGGCGACGTAGAAAATTCTCTTGCCATCGACGACGTTGAACCCGTGCTTGAGTTTTGCTGGATCGTAGCGCTTCTCCATCGCCGCCAAGTCGCCATATTGAAAGCCGACGCCTTCGATCTCGTCTTTGCTTAAATGCCCCGGACACCAAGTGATCCTGAACCGTCCCTCCGACGAGGCGTGAATCAAATGCGCGGCCGCGCCCAGGCCGGCGGCGAGATCGGCATTTTCTGCGACCGCCTTGAGCGTTGCCGGCGTGCCACGATAGCCGTACTTGCGGATCAAGGCGTCGATGGTTTTGTCTTCGCCAAACTCCCTCACTCCTGGAGCAAGGATGACCAGATCCCCGCCGTCGGCAAGACCCATGCGCGTGCGGTAGACGGCTTTGTTGCCGATCCATGTCGAGTGGTATTCGTCCGGATCGAGGTAGACGACGGCCTTCGCGATCGGCTCATCGATGGCCTCGATGTTGACCTTCACGCTGAGCTCGGCGGCGCGATGGAAGCATTCGGCGTCGTCGCCGATGAAGAGGCCGCGCACGGCGAGGCGGCCGCTGGCCGCGCGGCCCACCACGGTGAGTACGTAAACGATGGGCAGATGCCGCAGGTAGCGGTCGGCGGCCAGGTTGAGCACGGCGCGGACGGGGTTCTCGGCGCGGCCCATGATGTTTTCGAGTCCGATCACCGCGCTCAGGTAGTGGCTGCGGTCGATCCCGTCGCGGCCGCCTGCGCCAATGAGGATGTTCTTGGTGTAGTTGGCCATGCCCATCACTTCATGCGGCACCACCTGGCCGATCGACAGAATCAGATCGAAGCCGCCGCGCCCATCACCGCGAGAGATGAGCTTGTTGACCTGCGCCGGCCAGGCAAAGTCAAGCCGGCCTTCGGAGACTTCGCGGATGAACTCGGCGGGGATTTCGCCGAGGGTCTCGATATCGGTGCGCCAGTTGTGGACGTGGAAGAGATGCGGCGGCACCTCGCCGAACATGCGCTCGAGCTGCTCCGGCGACATGGGTGTGTGTGTGCCGATGGCGGGCAGCACGGCCTTGAGCCGGTCGCCGTAGTGCTTCCACGCAAGGCGCGTCAATTCGCCGGCGCGGGAGTGAAAGCGGCTCGCATCCGGCGGGACGGCGAGTACGCGATGGCGTTCGCCGAGTTTGGCCAGGCTCCCAAGCAGCAGGTCGTCGAGCTCAGCGAGGGAGAGATCGGCATCTTCGGATCCGGTGGCGCAGTAGAGGCTCATCAAGTTGACCCCGCGCTTCAATGATACGCGGAGTCGGTGAGGCAGCCGAAATGCAGGTCCTTCGGCGCGTCCGCTGCGGCGGACTTGCTCAGGATGACACGGAAAAGATGATCGACGAATCGGGCTAGCAGCCCTTCTTGCACCTCTCCATGATGGCTTTATGCAACCGCTCGCGCAAGCTGTTGGGCAGCTCGTAGAGGGTGTTGGAGCGGTAGATCTCAATGGTTTTGCGGGTGGTGTTCAGGGTGACCACGCAGTGTTCGCAGCCGCGCAGATGCTCTTCGATCTCAGTGCGCGTCTCGATGGCTACCGAGCCGTCGATCATGTCGTCGAGCATTGCCAGAAACTCAGTGCAGGTCACTTCTTAACCACCCTTTTCCTCTTGAAGTAGCGGCTGAGCCGTTCGCGCAGTTGCAGCCGTGCGCGCAGCAGCCGCGACTTCACGGCCGGAATGCTCAACCCCAGCGTCTCCGCCGTTTCCTCTGTAGATAATCCTTCCACGTCGCGCAGCACAAACACCACGCGAAACCCCTGCGGCAGCCCCTGGATGGTCTTGCGCAAAATCCCGTTCAGCTCCGACTGCGTGTAGTTCTGCTCCGGGTCCGGAGCCCAGTCGGCCAGGTCGCGGGGCACGCTGCCCTCTTCGGTCTCCACGTCCTCGTCGATCGAGACCATCTTGCCTGTGCGCCGCCGCCGCAACCGCATCAGGCTTTCGTTCACCGCTATGCGTACCAGCCATGTGTAAAACTTCGAGTTCCCCTGAAACTGATCGAGCTTCTCGTACGCCTTGAGAAACGCGTCCTGCATCACGTCCTCGGCATCTTCGCGGTTTTGCGTAATGTGCTGCGCAATGCGGAAGATCTGCCGGTCGTATTTGCGGACCAGCGTGTCGTACGCCGAGACATCTCCCCCGCGCGCCCGATCGACCAGCGCTACGTCGGGATGCGGCTCGCTCTCTGCTATTGGTTGGATGGTCGCCATGGGGCTTGGATGCGGAAATCCTTCGGGGATGGCACGAAAGGTGCCGAGTCCCGGAGGTTCAAGTCTACCGGACGGGAGGGCGGAGGACCAAACGAGACGGACGCCCGCGGGCCAATTTCGGGACTTTCGGCCGCAACCCTCCCAACGTACAACCTTAGCCCCAGGCTTATGGCACTTACTTCCAGTCACATGTCTCAAGAGGGATTGCAAACAGGCTCCGGCAAGCCGTACATGGAGACATCACGATCCGTGTCCTCAATCGCAGATCTCTTCCCGGTTACCGTAGTCAAAGAAGGAGAAACTCTTGAAACGCATGATTCTACCCACTTTAGCGCTGCTGCTCCTGCCGTGTGCGGGATATGCAGCGTCGCCCGCGGATGCCAGCTTGAAAGGCACTTATGCCTTTCAGATGAGTCAGTCCGAGCTCGTTACCTGGCAACGATTGGTCTCGGTTACATGCTTCGGCGTTACCTACACTCATGAACCTTCCGGGATGTCAGTCGACACCCAAGTCATTGCCGGCACCGTCACGTTCAGCGGGAGCGGAACGTTCAGCATGGCCATCACAAAGTACGGAGTATTCGATCAAGCCGCGAGCAATGCGACCGTATCGGCATCGTGCACCGGAAATCCCCATGCGCCGGTGACGACAAACGGGGGGCATCCCGTACTCTCTAATGGCGTTGAAAGCACAACTACGGGAACATACACTGTCGGCTCGGATGGCACCGGCACCTTCACTCTTGCCGGCTCCAATAGCGATGAAGTCATCGATCTGTTGCTGGGCCAGTTCAACGGTGAGAATGTCGCAACGCAAGTATTGTTCCGCCAGGTTTTGAAGAACAACGGGAATGGTGCGACTGGGGTCGGGATTCTCAAGTAGCAACGAGGATGCCTTGAGAAACTGTCAAGCAACGAGCCGGAATGAAGACTTGCCGGATCGGCGATTCCGGAATGCGTACTTTTGCCGGATTGATGCTCGTTTGCCCGACTCATGGTCTAACGGATGAAGCAGCGCCGCATCGGGGGCATCATCGGCTCGCCGATTCGGTCCTCGGTTCGGCGCCTGCATCCAAAGTGGTAACGCGAGTGATTCTTCGCACCGCACGGCGAGCCAAATTCAGCTTAGAGTAGACATATGAGGGCTGCAGTTTCCCTTTCATCCCCTTCGAGGCTTTCCCGCTGGCTGGCGGGCATGCTGGCCGCGCTGCTGGTGGTTGCGCCAATTCCCGGCTATTCGAGCGTCGATACGACAACGCGCTCTTCCAAGACCCCCGCGTCCAAGGTAAAAGCGGCCAAGACCTCCGCGAAGAGCCATTCGGTGCGGCGGCACTCGCGCCATCCCGGTACGCGGGCTTCAAGGATCAAACGTACCGCGCGCATTCATCAGGCTTTTATTGTTTCGGCGGAGCTGCGCCCGATGGCGCAGCAACTGGCTACACTGCGCAGCCCCGCAGCGTATCTAGGCGTGACGAACTACGCGCACCGGCACACGGGCGAGGCTGCCGCGGCAGCGTACCTGGCGCTGGGCCACGCGTATCTGCTCGATCATCGCTACAACGATGCCGAAGAGAGTTTCAAGGAGGCGCGCAAGGCCGGCGACGCGCTGGCCGATTATGCCGATTACCTGGCTGCGCAGGCTTATCACGATGGCGGCAATCAAGCCGCGGCCGAGGCGCTGCTGAAGGGCTTCAACGATCGCTATCCGGACAGCATCTTCGACGACCAGGCGCCGGAGCTCGATGCCAACACGCTGCTGGCGCTGAACGATCTACCCGGCGCGCAGAAGGCGCTCGAGGCCGATTCCGACGACGAGGACCGCCCCGCCCATCAGCTCGCCGAGGCGCAGATCGAATTTCAGCTCGGGCACACGGACGAGGCCGGAAGCGACTTCAGGAAGTTGCTGCTGGCGCATCCGCTCACTCCCGAGGCGCAGGTGGCGCGCGACAAGCTGAAAGCGATGGGTGCCATCTCGACGCTGAGTACCGCCGAGCTGCGCAGCCTGGGGGACGCCTACTACAACGCCGGCCGATATGAGGATGCAGCCGAGCAGTATCGCGCGCTGACGCGCACGCCGGGCATCGACAATGTGACGCGCGGCGGGTTCGAGATTGCCGCGGCGGCGTGCGAGCTGAAATTGAAGCGGCTCACCAAGCCCGAGGCCGAGGCGCTGCCGCAGACGCAGGATGAGAATGGGGCAAGGCGGCTCTATCTATTGATGGAGCTGGCGCGCAACCGCGACGATCTCCAGGATCAGCAGAGCCTCGTTACCGAGATGGAGACTTCGTTCCCCAACAGCCAGTGGCTGGCCGAGGCCCTGTTCTCGAGCGGCAATATGTACATGCTGCGCCGGGACTACCCTGGGGCCACCGCGTATTACGGCTACCTGGCCATGCATTTCCCGCAGTGCAAAAACGCCGCGGCGGCGCACTGGCGCGCCGGCT
Source organism: Occallatibacter sp. (assembly GCA_049676965.1). Lineage (GTDB taxonomy): Bacteria > Acidobacteriota > Terriglobia > Terriglobales > Acidobacteriaceae > Telmatobacter. The sequence continues at coordinate 3,265 of JBAUBR010000062.1, read as the reverse complement.
GGCTGAGTTATCGGCAGGGGCAATATACCGAGGCCGCGCGCATCTTCGACGAGCAGATCAAGCTCTATCCCACGAACGAGCAGACAGCGGCTGCGCTCTACTGGCGCGGGCGGCTCTACGAGACGCAGGATCGCGAGCCGGCGAAAGCGGCGGCGAACTACCGCGCCATTGTTCGCACTTACCAGCATTACTTCTATGCGCAGATGGCGCGTGAGCGGCTGACGGCTCTGGGCGTGGCGCCGGCGGAAGAACCGCAGCTCGATGGCTTCAAGCCAATCCCCGTGCCGCACCTCGACGACAGCTTCCCCACCGACAGCCCGCATCTGGCCAAGGCGCGCCTGCTGGCCAACGCCGGCCTGAACGATTACATCGCGCAGGAGATTGCGGCGGACCCGAACTCGTCTTCGTGGAGCGCGCTGGCCGAAGCGCAGATCTATGCCTCTTACGGCGAGACCTTTCGGGCCATGCGCGCGCTCAAGCGGGCGCTGCCTTACGCGACGTCGGCGTCCATCAAGTCCATTCCGCTGCCTTATTGGCGCATTCTGTATCCTGAGCCGTACTGGGAGACGATCAAGGCCGAGTCGGCCAAGAACAATCTCGATCCATATCTTGTGGCGTCGTTGATTCGCCAGGAATCGGAGTTCAATCCTTCGGCCGTCTCCTACGCCAACGCCTGGGGACTGATGCAGTTGTTGCCTGCCGTGGGCAAGCAACTGGCGCGCGAAGAGGGAATCAGAAATTTCCAGACCTACCAACTGCTCGATCCTGAGACCAACATCCGCCTGGGAACGCGCTATCTGCGCCAGACGCTGGACCATTTCGGCGGCGAAGAGGAGTACGCGTTGGCTGCCTACAATGCCGGTGACGAGCGCGTTGCCGATTGGCAGAGCGCGGGGCCATACCACGGCATCGACGAGTTTGTGGAATCCATTCCGTTCACGCAGACGCGCGAGTATGTCGAAGCGATTCTGCGCAACATTGAGACCTACAGGGAAATCGACCAGTATGCCGGCGCCAAAACCGGGGCGCGGCTGAGCGCGCAGCGATAGAGAATTACGGTTCGAAGTGAAGCCGGGGAACCCTGGTCGATACTCCCGCAATTTATTTTGGTTGACTTCGGGCCGCGGGCCAGCAACACTGATTGCGATCAAGGGTTCAACTGAGTAAGTAGCACCGCGAGCTTTCGCGTCAAGCAATTGCAGTCTGCTTCTGCTCCACGATAAGACCGTCCGGGAAAATGGTACCGGGCGCTGTTAAGTCATACCGACGGAGGGCAGCATGTCAGCCGACTTACAGTTCCTTGAAGAATGGATTCCGGATCGCATGGATCCCGGAACAGTATTTGTGCTGGAAAACAAGGCCAAGATGGGCAGCGCGGAGAATCCCTTCGTTGCCGTCATGTCGTGCCCGCGCTGCGGCACCATGGGCCTGATCACGCGCCGCCAGCTCTTCGCCGGCGAGACCATGATCTGCGGCGGCGACGTCTGCTCGGCCGAGTACCGGCTCGACGGCGAAAACATTCTCTTTCGTCCCGCGCAGTAGCACCCGCATCGGCCGAACGCGCCGTGTGTTCGGATGATGCTCGTTGTCGTGCCTCCGCAAGGGAGGAGCGTCCGCCTGCCGCGACACACCTCCCATTTACGTGCATTCCGGTAAGATGAAGTGCAGATCGCAGCGCGCCTTTTATCCCGGCGCGCCGCCAATCGCCCGGATGGCGAAATCGGCAGACGCAGCGGACTTAAAATCGGCTTTTAAAACCGCTGTATTTCTATATATTATTGAAAATAAATAGATTATCTTAACACCGACCACCGCGCAAGACTTGCGCAACTCTTCCACACTTTTGTGCTTCTTATAGAGGAAGCGGGAGGTGCAGCCGCATGGCAGAGCATTACGCCATCCTCGGTGGCAAAGTTCACGTCTACAAGCGTCCGAACAGTTCGAGCTGGCAGTGCGCAACCTATCTAGCCGGGAAGAATCGGCGCGCCACCACCAAAGAAGACAGTCTCTCGAAAGCGAAGGAGTTCGCGGAAGACTGGTATTTGCAGTTACGGGGCAAGCTCCGCGACGGTCAGTTGAAAAGCGGCAAACTCTTCCGCGAAGCTGCGAAGTTGTACCTGCGCGAATTCGACATCATGACGCAAGGGCAGCGCAGCCCAACCTATGCGCGCGGACAGCACGCGCGGACAAATGGCTACCTGATTCCATTCTTCGGCAGCATGGTCCTTCCCGAGATCACGGCTGGCAAGGTCAATGAATATCGCATCCATCGCCTTGAGGAAAGTAAGGCGATGCGCGGCAAGCCTCCAGCGCATAGCACCATGCACCAGGAGACCGTGACGTTACGCCAGATTTTCAAAACGGCTTTACGGCACGGATGGATCGATCATCTCCCCGATTTCTCAGCGCCGTATCGCGCGTCCGCAAAGATTTCTCATCGAGCATGGTTCTCACCTGAAGAGTACAAGCAGCTCTATGAGGCAACGCGCAAACGCGCGCAGGACCCAAAGCAGCCCCGTTTTCGTTGGGAAGCGGAACAGCTTCACGATTATGTTCTGTTCTCCGCCAACACCGGACTCCGCCCCGACGAGGCCAGGCGTCTTCAGTTCCGCGATGTCACGGTGACCGAAGACGAGGGGAGCGGCCAAACCATTCTTGAGATTGAAGTGCGTGGAAAGCGCGGCGTTGGTTATTGCAAGAGCACCACAGGTGCTGTGCATCCGTTCGAGCGGCTGAAAGCACGGCCACGTCCAGATGGAGGGCCCGGAAGATCGGGCAGCCGTACCGAGTCAATCGCCAACGGTGAATGGCACGCGCCCGGACCTACCGATCTTCTGTTTCCGAAATGGCCGCGCGAGTTGTTCAACGCAATCCTTGAGGAAGAGAAGCTTCGCACCGACCGTGACGGAAGGCCGCGAACGGCGTATAGCCTGCGCCACACCTACATTTGCCTGCGCCTGCTTGAAGGTGCCGACATTTATCAGATTGCCAAGAACTGCCGGACAAGCGTGGAGATGATTGAGAAATACTATGCGGCGCATTTGAAGACGCAACTCGATGCTTCCGCTATCAACATCATGAGGCCACGGTCGAAGAAAAAGACAGTTCCCAGGAAAGGCCCCGGACGAGTAGAGGCCATCCGTTTGGCTGAGGAAGCGTAGACCAGCACTGCTTTCTTCCTGATCACCATCAATACTGCTATCCAGTGAGCCAGGATGGAACCATCCTGGCATGGTTTTTGGGCCGGAACCGGCCCCACTCAGGC
>JBAUBR010000061.1:0-2805 GCA_049676965.1 Occallatibacter sp. | reverse complement strand
GCCTGAGCTTCTGCATACGGCGGACGCGACGTCGGACGCTAACGCGTGGCCCACTCCACGTTCCTGGGAGATGGCCTCACAGGTGCTTTGCGGTATCGCCCGTCGTCAGACGACGCAGTTTCTCTCGGGGGCCAGCGAGTTTGAGGGGCAGCTCCTGGATGGAACGGTGGGGCCGGCGGCGGCTTCGGAACTCGTTGCTTTCATCCGGCTGTTTCGCCAGTTGCCTTCGATCGACGAAATCCTTCTGAACCCCGCGACGGCGCCGCTTCCCACGGAGCCTTCCGCGCAAATCGCCATTGCTACCGCCCTGGGCAGGGTCTTGAGCGACACCTCGGTAGGAAGAGGACTCGCGTATCTCGACCGGATGCCAACTGAAATGCGGGTGATGGCCATGCGCGACGCGGCGGCGCGGGACGGCTCACCGGCGCACTGCTGGATCGCATCACCCACCACGTCCACATCCTGGAAATGAACGCCGACTCCTACCGCCTCAAGCAAAGCCGTCGCAAACGAGCCTGACCCGCTCTGCCACGCCCGGCCTGGCTCCCGCCCCCCTCCGGCCAAACGCGCCTCGGGGGAGGAGGGCCGCCTCCGCTACGCTCCGGCGCCCCTCCTCCCCCGAAATACCCTGACACAACCCTCTACTGGCTCCCTTTTACTCTGCCCCAGTGGACTCCTTTTACTCCGCCCTTGACAGCACATCACGTCGGCATTACCGGGGACACGGGCAATTTGAGAAACGTGCGGGCTGCACCCGGAATCGCATCAGCGCGTGTGGCAGTCAACTCTGTTCGCACGGTCTCTTAATTTGGCGAATCGTATTCTAGGACCTTAGCGATCCAAGCACGGCCGAAATCCCGGCCCCTCGATCTTCTCAGACCCTTTCCCGAAGAAGGCCCGAAATCCTGACGCGTGAGCAACAATGTGGGCAACACTCAAAACGAGAGCGGCATTTCCTTCCTTGAGGCGTGCCGGTATTCAAGGCATCGGACGCGTAAATGACGAAAACGCCCCAAATCTTGCCGGATCTACTCCAACCGAGCCTCCGGGCGGTTATCTGCGGAACCGCAGTCGGCCGGACTTCGGCTCAGGCGGAAGCCTACTATGCAAGATCCAACAACCGCTTTTGGGAAGTGCTCTACAAAGTAGGTCTCACACCGCGGAAACTGAAACCCCAGGAATATCGGGAGCTAACAAGGTTCCGACTAGGGCTCACTGACTTGGCAAAGGCGGCATCTGGTGTGGATTCAGATCTTCATGATGAGGCTTTTGATGTAGCCGCTTTCATTGAGTCCATTGATCGTTGCAACCCGGCGCTGGTCGCATTCAACGGTAAGAAGGCCGCTCGCATTTTCTATGGGATGTCGGCTCGAGCACCATTAGATTATGGGCAAGGTGCAACCGTGCCAAACTTCCCGCGGGTTTTCGTCCTGCCCTCTACGTCGGGGAGCGCACGGGCACACTGGGATTTGGAATGGTGGAGAGAATTCGCTCGGCTTGTCGTGGCGGGTTGAACCGTGAAAGGACAACACGCCGGCCATTGCATTCTGCGTCAGGTTCCATATTTCCTAGCGCCCGCGCATGAACCGAGGCTACTGTCTTGGTGTCGGCCCGTTCTATCCAAGATCATTGACGCCAGGTTCACGCCCTCAGACACAACGGCGCTGAGACAAGGAGACCTTCGCGCCTTCGTTACTGTTCTGCGATGAGTGATCGAGTCGATTCAGTGGACTCGAAAAGTGGTTCCAGCAAATGCGGGCCATTTCCTTGAAGCTTAGCCACTCGCCAAGCTTTCATTCCCTCTGCCGGATAGGTTCGAACGAGGTCTATGGGAAGGTGTGACGGTTCTGACGGCCCGAGCCACCGCTCATAATCCTTCGGTTCGATGAGGAGCGGACAACGGTTGTGGAAGGGTTCCAGAACCTCATTCGGATCCGTCGTAATGATGCTGAAGCTTTCGACAATGAGCTCGTTCTTGCTTTCGTCCTGTCCTTTCCATCGGTCCCATATCCCGCCGAAGGCAAAGAGGCGATCATCTAAAAGCGATACAGCCCATGGTTTGCTGAGCTTCTTCTTTTCCTCTTCTTTGGTCAGCGGCTCCCATTCGAAGAAAAAGTTGACTGGGATGAGGCAACGACGATGCTTCCATGGTTCTCGCCAAGCGCCGCTACCCGGAAGAAGAAAGGCGGGCCGTTAAAGAACATCTGCTTGGCGCGCCTTGGACCCGTCTTGTCAGCGAAGGGTATCTTGTCGATCTTTCTGGGCAGGGCTTCCACAAAGTCTCGGAAGAAGGAGATGAATTTCTGAAACAGGAGCCGCCACAATCCATGCCCATCCCCGCTCCGACTCCGGTGCCTGTTCCTGAATCAACGCTGTTCGGCCCCGTCACACCTGGGGTTGCCCACCAGTTCCGGCTGTCTTTGCGCGTGGTGCGAACATAGTCCAGGATTCGGAACTCCGGGTACTGCGAGGAAGTGGCGGGCGGAATGTAGGGCGCCGCGACGACCGGCCGGTACGCTTCGGGGAGACTCATCCCTTCAATAAAGGTCCTGAGTTCGGACTCGGTGAGTTTTTTCAACCCGTCGAGGTAGGCAAGCTGCGCTCCTGGCGTGGGCTCGGCTTCGTAAAACCAGTAGCGCCGATTCGTCTTCCGGTGCACTCCAAGCGGAGCGCGGATTGCATTGCCCAGCTCTCCATCTTCGAGCCGGTCCTGGCGCGGGAATACCTCGATCCCTTCCTTGAGACCACCGCCTTTGACCGGAATGCCGAGTCGGAGGGCGAGATTGTAGACATAGATGCGGCACT